>PWNY01000099.1 GCA_003557805.1 Bacteroidales bacterium
TCGCTCATATCGATGCGGATTATTGCATCTTCTGAGTCGAACAGGTGATGCGATAATACCTTTGCAAGGTGTGTCTTTCCCACGCCTGTTGGCCCGAGGAAGATAAATGAACCGATTGGTTTGGCCGGATCCTTCAGGCCGGCTCTGTTCCTTCTTATACTCTTGACAATCTTGCGAATGGCATCATTTTGCCCCACGACACTCTTCTCAAGATCTTTCTCCATGTTTATAAGTCGTTCACTCTCGTTCAGGGCAATTCGCTGAACGGGAACTCCGGTCATCATGGATACAACCTCGGATACATTCTGTTCGGTTACCTGTTCCCTGTGCAGTTGCGACTCCTCTTCCCATTTACGCTTTTCAGCCTCAAGCTGGTCGATCAGCTCCCTTTCCATGTCACGGAACTTTGCCGCCTGCTCATATTTCTGGCTCTTAATGGCCCTGGTCTTATCCTCCCTTACCTTGTCTATCTGGCCTTCAATGTTTATTATTTCCTCAGGCACACGGATGTTTGTAATATGTACCCTGGAGCCTGCCTCATCCATCGCATCAATTGCCTTGTCGGGCAGGTACCTGTCACTCACATAACGGTCAGTAAGGTATACACAGGCCTTTATTGCATCCTCACCGTATCTGACAAGGTGGTGATCCTCATATTTTGACTTGATATTATTGAGTATCTCTATTGTTTGTTCAGCAGTTGTCGGGTCGATTATGATTTTCTGGAAACGCCTTTCAAGTGCACCGTCCTTTTCGATATGCTGGCGGTATTCATCCATGGTGGTGGCACCAATGCACTGTATCTCGCCTCTTGCGAGTGCAGGCTTGAACATGTTTGAAGCATCCAGGGATCCTGATGCCCCGCCTGCACCAACAATTGTGTGCAGCTCATCAATAAAGAGAATGACGTTCGGGTTCTTTTCCAGCTCATTGAGCAGAGCCTTCATCCTCTCCTCAAACTGCCCCCTGTATTTTGTTCCTGCCACCAGTGATGCCAGGTCAAGAGTAACAAGCCGTTTGTTGAAAAGGGCCCTGCTTACCCTTCGCTGGACAATCCTTAGCGCCAAACCTTCAGCAATAGCCGATTTACCAACCCCGGGCTCACCTATAAGGATGGGATTGTTCTTCTTGCGGCGCGAAAGTATCTGGGCAATCCTTTCAAGCTCTTTTTCCCTTCCCACAACCGGGTCCAGTCGGTCCTCCTCGGCAGCCCTTGTCAGGTCCCTGCCAAAATTGTCCAGTACGGGAGTATTGGACTTTTCACCTCCCTTTTTCATGGAGGAGCCAAATCCACCCCCTTCTGCCGATTCATCATCCTCACTGGGGGTAAGTTCATCCCTGATATCACTGGGCTTTACCTCCTCATCAAGGTTATCCTGAAGGCTCTTTATCTCCTCTCTTACTAGCTGGTAATCTACTCCCTGCTGATTTAGCAGACGAGTAGCGAGATTATCATTATCCTTCAAAATGGACAATAGCAGATGCTCGGCACCTATAAGTTCACTGTTAAAAAGCTTGGCTTCCAGATATGTTATCTTGAGCACCCTTTCGGCCTGTTTGACAAGTGGTATATTCTCCAGGTTCCGTGTCTGGGGAGATTGACCCTTAATTGTTTTTTCGATGGTTTTCTTCATCTGCAGCAGGTCTATACCCAGCTGGTTCAGAACCTGCACTGCAACGTTTTCCCCTTCCCTGATAAGGCCGAGCAAAAAGTGCTCAATTCCGATGTAGTCATTCCCGTTCCTCAGTGCTTCTTCACGGCTGTAGGTTATAACATCTTTTACTACCGGTGAAAATTTTGCTTCCATATAGATTTAAAATAGTTGCTGTACCAGATTCCAGTTGAACTCTTGTTCCTGTTTTGTCAAATACAGCCAGTGATTGTTTTCACTTTAGTTAAACTAATTACAATAATAAACAAAATGATATAATGAAGTTACTATTATTAACAATAATTAACCTGGATTGTTATAAACTTCATATTCTTTAACAAGCTTTTTTTGGCCGCCAGTAAGGAAAAAAAGCGTATTTTCGTGTGTTATTTCCATAAAGAGTTAGATCATTTAAAATTATTGATTTTCAGAATGTCACAAGCAAAGATTACCAAGGTCGATATAGAAGAGCAGATGAAAACGGCATACATTGATTATGCCATGTCGGTAATTGTTTCACGTGCCCTTCCGGACGTTCGCGACGGCCTTAAACCAGTCCACCGCCGGGTGTTGTTCGGAATGCATGAACTTGGCACCTCTTCAAGCAAACCATACAAAAAGTCTGCCAGGATAGTAGGAGAGGTCCTGGGTAAGTATCATCCCCATGGTGACAGTTCGGTATATGACGCCATGGTCCGTATGGCCCAGCCGTGGTCAATGCGTTATCCCCTGGTTGACGGGCAAGGTAACTTTGGCAGTATCGATGGTGACAGTCCGGCAGCAATGAGGTATACAGAGGCACGGATGCAGAAGATATCCGAGGAGTTGCTTGCCGACATAGAAAAGGATACGGTTAACTATAACCTGAACTTTGATGACACCCTCGAAGAACCGGAGGTGCTACCGTCCAAAATACCCAGCTTGCTGGTAAACGGTTCAAGCGGTATCGCTGTTGGAATGGCCACCAATATGCCGCCTCATAACCTGAGCGAGGTTGTGGATGGTATAATTGCATACATTGACGACAATGATATTGATACCGACGGGCTGATGAAGCACATAAAGGGTCCTGACTTTCCCACGGGCGGGCTTATTTACGGCTACGAAGGAGTAAAGGAGGCCTACAGCACCGGCAGGGGAAGGGTCGTGATCAGGGGTGAGGCCGGGGTCGAGACACTTGACAGCGGAAAAGAGGCGATTGTTGCAACCTCCATACCATACCAGGTCAACAAGGCAGAGATGATTAAACGTACCGCCGACCTGGTAAATGACAAGAAGATTGAAGGCATAACCGACATCCGTGACGAATCTGACCGCAAGGGATTGAGGATCGTTTATGAACTGCGCAAGGATGCAGTTCCAAATGTTGTGCTTAACCTGCTGTACCAGCATACCGCATTACAGACTTCATTCAACGTAAACAATATAGCACTTGTGAACGGCAGGCCCATGCTGCTGACACTCAAGGACCTGATCCGTTATTACGTGGACCACAGGCATGAAGTGGTTACAAGGCGTACTGAATATGAACTGAGGGAAGCAGAAAAAAGGGCCCACATACTTGAAGGGCTCCTTATTGCACTTGACAATATCGACGAGGTTATAGCACTGATCCGTGCCTCACAGACCCCCGACCAGGCGAGAGAAGGACTGATGGAGAGGTTCTCCCTTACAGAGGTCCAGGCAAGGGCTATCCTTGATATGAGGCTTCAGAGGCTTACCGGTCTTGAACGTGATAAAATACAAAAGGAGTACGAGGAATTACTGCAAAAGATCGATTACTACAAGTCTGTACTGGCTGATATATCCCTGAGAATGAACATCATAAAGGATGAATTGCTCGAGATGAAGGAGAAGTTCGGGGACAAGACCAGGACAGAGATAGAGTACACTGCAAATGACTTTAGGATAGAAGATACAATACCCGATGAGGAGGTTGTGATAACCATATCACACCTGGGATATATCAAGCGAACACAGCTTAGCGAATACAGGACGCAGGGCAGGGGAGGACGTGGCAGCAGAGGCTCTGTGACAAGGGATGATGATTTTGTCGAACACCTTTTCGTTGCAACCAACCATAACTACCTGTTGTTCTTTACCGAGCAGGGTAAATGCTTCTGGATGAGAGTGTTTGAAATTCCAGAAGGCACAAAAACATCCAAGGGCAGGGCAATTCAGAACCTGATAAGCATACCTTCTGATGATAAGATAAAGGCATTTGTAAATATCAGGGACCTTACCGATACTGAATACACATCTTCCAACTATATTATGATGTGTACCAAAAAAGGCGTTATAAAGAAAACAAGCCTTGCTGCATACAGCAGGCCCAGGGCCAACGGAATAATCGCGATCAACGTCAGGGAAGGGGATGAGCTGATAGAAGCCTCCCTTACAAACGGTAACAATGAAATACTTATCGGGCTTAAAAGCGGCAAGGCAATACGCTTTAGCGAAGATAAGGTAAGGGCTATGGGAAGAGGTGCATCCGGGGTCAAGGGGATAAGCCTTGCCGGGAAAGATGATGAGGTCATTGGCATGGTTTGTGTCGAGGATCCTATGAGCAGCATTCTGGTGGTAAGTGACAAGGGCTTCGGAAAGCGGTCCATTCTCGATGAATACAGGGTTACCAACAGGGGAGGAAAAGGTGTCAAGACCATAAATATAACAGAAAAAACCGGTCCGCTGATCGCCATGGTGAATGTTCAGGACAACGACCACCTGATGATTATAAACAAGTCGGGTATAACAATACGGCTTCCGGTTTCAGAGCTAAGGGAAATGGGGCGTGCCACCCAGGGAGTAAGGCTTATAACGCTTAAAAACGGGGATAAGATCGCTGCAGTGACAAAGATACAGGAGAGGGCACTCAATGGTGAAAACGGTGATACAGATGATACAGAAAAAGATGATCAGGAAGAACAGGAAAAAGAAGAATAGGGACAATATTAAGCTTTTTTAGCTTGCATACTTAGTTAAATTATTCATAATTTTGCATTAAATCAACATTTTATATACCTAAAGATCTTTATCTGAAAAAGGAACTATTAGATAACTAAAAGCAAATCCAATGAAACGCATTTTATTTGTATTGATCGTAATTCTTGTATCAGCTTCAATTGCTTCAGCCCAGGGCAGGGACATGCGCAGGGCCGGCCGGCAGCTAAACCGGGGAAACCTGGACCAGGCTAAGGAATATATCGAGGCTGCAATGCAGTATGAAGAGGTACTTGAGGACGCTGAGATATGGTTGCTGCAGGCTCAGCTATTCATAGAAATTGCCCTTAGCGAGGAACCTGAATTCAGGGCACTGGCCGATAATCCTGTTGACAAAGCGGATGAGGCGCTGGCAAAGGCTGTTGAGCTTGATACTGATGATCAACATTTACTTGATATTCAGCAGGCTAAGCTAATAATGTCTGAACTCGTATTCAACGAGGGTGTTGAAGCTTACAACCGCGAGGATATGGGGGCAGCAAGTGATTATTTTTACAGGGCTTATGAATACAGCGAATCATTCGGCTCAAAGGATACCACAACCCTCTACAATGCAGCACTTGCTGCAGAACTGAACCATAACTGGGACAGGTCCATGGAAATGTACCTCGATCTCAGGGAAATGAAATATGACCAGCCCTATATTTACTCATCGCTGGCAAGCATTTCACTTCACAAGGGCGATACAGTCCAGGGAACCAGATATATACAGGAAGGCAGGGAGCTCTATCCCGATAACCTTGACCTTGTTTTTACAGAGGCAAATATCCACATCTTTACGGGCAATGTTGAAGAGGCTGACCGCACATTGAGCATAGCCATTGAAAGGGATCCGGAAAATCCCGGTCTCTATTTCGCACTTGGTGCAAACTATGACAGGATGTCACAGGATACCGTATATTCAGCCGAAGACCGTCAGTTTGCTTTTGAACAGGCTGTAGATGCATACGAACAGGCACTGGAGCTGGATCCAAATTATTTTGACGCAGTATATAACCTTGGAGCCCTGTATTTCAATGAAGGTCTTAACCAGTTTGAAGCCGCTGAGGAGAGACTCAGGGCGACTCAGGACTTTCAACAATACCAGGAGGATGAAAAGGAGTTCCTGGCAAGCTGGCAGCAGGCGCAGCCATACCTTGAAAGGGCAAAGGATATTCTGGATGAGGATGACCCGAATTACAGGACTGTGATAATTTCACTGGTTGAACTTTACGCCAGGACCAACCAGCAGGAGAAGCTGCAGGAAATTGAAGAGGTCTTCATGAAATATTTCGGAGATGAAGTTGAAGAGCTTCAACAGCAACAGGAGAATTAGTAATAGATAGATAAAAAATATTTTAAATATTACAAAAAGGGGAGTGTTAAGAAAAAAATGCTCCCCTTTAATTAAAACACCCTATTTAACATAATATTAATTATATTACAATTGTGGGTGTGCTATAAAGTAATATTCCCTGCTGGATTCATATACTTTCCTGAAATGCTCCCTGTCAAGAGTGCTGCCTGAGGCCAGGAACTCCTTCAGCAGAGAAATCCCAAGGCCACACTTATTAACCAAAAGATCATATATGTCATCCGGGCCGGTCTTGTAATAATCGCTCGCCCCAATTCCGAACTCAAATATTATAAAAGGCCTGCACCGCTTTATTAGTTCTATTCCTCCTTTGATAACAAAGTACTCGGCACCCTCAACATCAATTTTAATAAAATGTATGCATATATCTTTATTAATGACACTGTCAAGTGTTTTTGTAACGACCTCTATATTCTCTATATCTGGTTTTTGCAGGTCATACTTTCGCTTCCTCAATCCACTGTATGCAGGTGCATTCCGCACATAATTGAACCCGGTCTTACCTTCACTGTCTGACAGGGCGTAAGGCAGGATACTGGCCCTGGAAGAAAATCTTTTTTTAAGTTTTTCATACAGGCAAGGCACAGGCTCAAATGCAAAATGAAGTCCTTTGGGTGACAGTTGGAGCATTCTCTCAAGTACTTCACCACTGTGACTGCCCACATCAATACAGTTGGAATCTGTTCTGAGAACCTTTTCCATTATTTGCCTGGTCTGGCGGTCATAAGCCATATTCCTGGTAAGGTCAATACCAGCAATAGTGAAGCCCTTTTTTATAGTGCTCTTTATTCCCGAGAAGTAATTACCTGAATTAAACAGCATAAAAGTTTATCATTCCTCAACGGCCTCTATATGTCCGCCCCTTCTTGTACTCAAGCCCTGCAATACCGGGCTGCCTGAATAGTAAACGATTGCTCCCTGTCCAACACTGCCGGTCAGGTTTCCACTGACATTCAATGTATTAACCGAACCTGCCTTTGCGTCTATTTTACAATCCCTCACATTGAACCTTCTGGCATCCACAATTACACCGGCTGCACTTTTAAGATCAAACATGCCGGCGCTCCCGGACAGGTTTGCAATTGCACCGGCCTGAAGTACCATGTCAACCTCATCATAATACAAATTTAATGTAGTTTTTGTTCCGGCCTGTGCTTTGTACATAAAATAATCGCCTGTAATTGCATCTTCTGAATGCACTATGACCCCTGCGGATACATCAAGCTTTTCCAGCATTGGGAAACTCACGTGGATCTTCATAGTGCCCCCCCTTGCTACCGACTCCTCCAGGTAAGTGTACAGAGCCCCGTTGTTCATCTCGGTTTTCAGTATATCGTGCAGATTGTCATCTGCTTCAACAACAAATGAGCTTATGCTGTCCTGTTTAAGGTACACTTCAAGGTTTCCCCTGAATTTTAACTCAGTAAAAGAACCTGTTTCCCTTTCAACCTTAACCACATTACCACTTCCGCTGACACTTTCAAATGATACATTGGCCCTTAAAAAGATCATAAAACCAATGATCATTAGCACGATCAGGATAAAGGCAGTTAATAGAATCTTATTTGAGGTTTTCATATTGCAAATTTTATGTTTTTATATCGATGTTGAAAAAATCATTTATTTACACTCTGCTCCTTATACCTGGAGTAATAGCGTTCCAGGTCAGATGTACGCAACTTGAGTACGTCCATTGTATGGAAAACCTTTGGAAGATCTTCATTGACAAAGCTTTCCTTTTTGAACTCCAGGGTCTTTTTGTATCCGCCGGATGCAACAAAATACCCGATGCCTCTTTTGTTGAATATAATCTCCTTATCCTGCAAAAAGTTAAAGGTGCGGACAACTGTATTCGGGTTGACCTCGAGCAAAACGGCTGTATCCCGGATCGAGGGGATCTTCTCCCCTTCCTTCCAGTGCCTTTTGAGTATACGGTCGCAAAAATAATCTGCAATTTGCAGATAAATTGCCTGATTTTCATTGAATTCCATATTTACACCTGCCTTTCTTTTAAACTAAACCAGCTTACTGTCAGGAAAAACGGTATGGTAAGGTACCAGAACACAAGCCTTGCAGTAACAGGGATATACTCCATAATGAAATGTTCCAGTTCCAGGCTCATGTTCTGCGGACCAATATTAACTCCGTTTTCAGATATCGGTGAGAAAAGTATCCAGGCTGTGGATACAATCACTATTTGTATTACAACCGAAACCACAAACAGGGCAAGAACTGTCTTTAGGAAGTTGTTCTTGCGGAAATAGACCGCGCCAAGCAGGAACACTGACTGGGTTACTGCATATACCTTTACTGCTGTCCAGCCCGAGTTCGAAAATACACTCTGAAAGGGTGTTACATCAAAGGTGAAGTTCATAACCAGGTTGGCCAAAAAAACAATTAAGGCCATCAATACAACAGAGATAAGCGGGAAAAGAACCGCCGTCAATATCCATGCACTGAACAGCCTTTCCGTGGTCGACACAGGAAGGGTCAGATACTGGTAGCTCTTCTGTGACTGGTGCAGCTCCCCGAATATATTGCTTGTATAAACATACCCGCCAATGAACATAACCGTAAAGTACAGGCCGCTGAGGCCCGGGAGGTTTTGAGGCTGAAAATATGCAACCAGAAGGGATATTACCAATAGTGTACCTGCCACTGCCCCGAAGGCTATTAACCATACCGGTGCATTAGAGAGAACCTGTCTTCTTACAAGAAGATATGATCTTTTGATATCAAATATATTATTTGCCTTCATATCAACTTATTGTTTAAATGCTTCACTAATTCCCTTATTATTTGATACAACGCCGTTGAACAGTAACTCAAGATCAAGTTTTGTGTCCTTTCCCCTGATGTTCGGCAAAATTGCTGAATAGCCCCCAAGACCCTCCTCGTAATATATTGGCCTGAGGTTCTCCTTGATCTCTTCGATAGTCTCAAAGGACAAGGCTGAAGAAATGCTTTTCAGGTCCTGCTGGAAAATAATCCTGCCCTCATCGATTATAATAACCGGATCAATGAGGCTTTCCAGGTCCCTTACCTGGTGTGTGGAGATTACAACGCTCTGTTCTTCAGTGAGTGAAGCAGCTATAACTCTCCTGAACTGGCTTTTTGAGGGTATGTCAAGCCCATTGGTAGGCTCATCCATGAGCAGAAGCCTTGCAGATGTTGAAAGCCCGAATGCGAGCAGGAACTTTTTCTTTTGCCCGAACGAAAGTTGATTGAGCCTGTCTTTGCTACCCAGTTTAAACTCCCTTAACAGCCAGTCTAGTTTTTCATGGTCAAAACGCCTGTAAAAAGGAGCATTAATTGAAACATAATGTTCTATCCTAATTGAAGGAAGGTGATACTCTTCCGGAATAAAACAGATATCTTCCAATGCAGAGGGATTCCTGGTTTTTGACTCCATATTCCCGATTCTGCTGCTACCGTTCCTTGGAAACACAAGGCCGGCAATGATTTTCAAAAGAGTTGTCTTACCCGCACCATTGCGGCCAAGCAAACCGTAAATATTACCTGGAACAAGTTCCAGTGACAGCTGGTCAAACAGGGTTTGCTTCCTTGTATAACCAAAGCTGAGGTTCTCGATCTTTACCATAATTATAATGTTTTAGTGTACTACAATACTAATACACTGCAAATGTGAAATAAATTTTTTAATAATCCAAATATTTTTTAATTTTTTTTTAAATTTATAAATGCATGTTTAAAACATATATATGAACATTAATACCTCTGGTTGATTTTACAACTTTTGAATACTTTTTTATAAACCAAAAAATACAATTATGGATGCTTTTGTAAAATCTGTTTCCCGCTTTGTATTTGCCGTACCTATGGTGGTATTCGGCATTTTTCATTTTATGAACTTATCAGGAATGGCCTATGTGGTTCCAGGATGGATGCCCCTGCCTGGGGAATTCTGGGTAGTAGTAACAGGTATCGCTCTGATTGCAGCGGGCATTGCAATTATAATCAGGGTATTCGATTTTATGGCAAGCTTCCTTCTGGGTCTTATGCTATTGATATTCGCTCTTACGGTTCATCTGCCGGGAGCCCTTAATGATGCAAACGGTGACATGTCACAAGTTCTGAAAGACATTGCTCTTGCAGGTGGTGCTTGGATCTATGCAGCTTATGCAGCAAGGAAAGCTTCAGCATGAGATTTGCTTTCCGCACCTTAGTGCTTGACCTTTATGCTTTTAACATTTTTTAACTCAAAAAATCGTATTTATATCCATCCCCGGGATATTTTTGCCTCATTATTTTGCAGGCTTAAATAAAACAGGGATAACATGGATATTAAAGAACTTAATGAGAAGATTCAGCAGGAGAGCTCATTCGTAATCCGTCTTAAGGATGAGATGAAGAAGGTCATAATCGGTCAGAAAGATATGGTTGACCGCCTGCTGATAGGGCTTCTTTCCGATGGGCATGTACTGCTTGAAGGAGTACCGGGCCTTGCAAAGACCCTTGCGATAAAATCACTGGCAAACACTGTGAGGGCCCGTTTCAGCAGGATACAGTTCACACCCGACCTTCTTCCCGCAGACCTCACGGGAACAATGATTTACAGCCAGAAAACCGAGGAGTTCCTGGTCAGGAAAGGGCCCGTTTTTGCCAATTTTATTCTTGCCGATGAGATAAACAGGGCTCCTGCCAAGGTACAGAGTGCATTGCTTGAAGCCATGCAGGAGAGGCAGGTCACCATAGGCGAGAACAGTTTCAGGCTGGAAGAACCATTCCTTGTGCTTGCTACCGAAAACCCCCTTGAACAGGAAGGCACCTATCCCCTACCCGAGGCCCAGGTAGACCGTTTTATGCTCAAGGTAATGATAGGATATCCTTCCAGGGAAGAGGAAAAGCTCATCCTCAGGCAGAACATGCAGAGGGAGTTCCCGCAAACCAGCCCCGTGGTTGAACCTGCTGATATAATAAGTGCAAGGAAAGTTGTAAGGGATGTCTATGTTGACGAAAAAATAGAGAACTATATTACGGATATTGTATTTGCAACGAGGTATCCGGATAAATACTCCCTTCCTGAGCTGAAAGTCCTTATAAGTTACGGGGGCTCCCCAAGGGCAAGCATTAATATGGCCCTGGCTTCAAAGGCATATGCATTTATACGTCAGAGGGGATATGTAATTCCGGAAGATGTAAGAGCTGTCTGCCACGATGTGCTTCGCCACCGAATCGGCCTTACATATGAGGCAGAAGCAGAGAGTATTACGACAGAAGATATAATTGACAATATACTCAATAAAGTAGAGGTACCTTAAACCATTTCCTGTGGAAACCACCAATCTGCTAAAGAAAGTAAGGAAGATAGAGATAAAGGCCAGGGGGCTCTCCAGGCAGCTCTTTGCTGGACAGTACCACAGTGCCTTCAAGGGACGGGGAATGGCCTTTACCGAGGTCAGGGAGTACTATTACGGGGATGATATAAGGAGTATTGACTGGAATGTAACAGCCCGTTTTAACCACCCCTATGTTAAAGTATTTGAGGAAGAAAGGGAGATCACCGTGATTTTGGCAATTGATGTCAGTGGTTCCAATGAATTCGGTGCAAAGGGGCGTATTAAGGAGGAGATTATCACAGAAATCGCGGGTGTGCTGGCTTTTTCTGCCATCAGCAATAATGACAAGGTCGGGGTAATTTTTTTCAGTGACAGGATCGAGAAATTCATACCGCCAAAAAAGGGAAGTACACATATACTCAGAATCATCAGGGAGCTGGTTGATTTCAGACCGGAGAGCAAAGGCACCGATATAGCCGGTGCAATGAAATACCTGCGTAACGTTATCAGAAAACGGTCAGTTTCATTTATTATTTCAGACTTTCTTGACAGCGGGTTTGAAGATGCATTGAGAATTGTTGCAAAAAAACATGATACCGTGTGCCTGAGGATTTACGATGAAAGGGAATACAATATACCAGGTATCGGCCTTGTTAAACTGAAGGATGCCGAAACCGGTGATGTATTCTGGGTTGACACATCAACCAGGGAGTTCAGGGAAGAGATCCGGCGGAAAAAAAAGAAGAACGATGCAGTTCTGGAAGATATTTTTTCAAGGGCAGGTGTAGACCATACCCTAATATCAACGCATCTTGACTATGTTCCACCTCTTATGCAGTTGTTCAGACAGAGGGGAAGGTATTAAAAAGATAGTGAAATGCCTTTATATAAATGCTTTAAAACATTGCTCCCTTTACTGGTCTTATGTTTTTCTAACGGCATAAGCTTCCCTGCCCTTTCACAGCAGGCAAGGATGGAAGTAAGCCCGGAAGAGATACTTATAGGCCAACACAGCGAGCTCCGTATAGAGATCCGGATCCCGGACAGCGGAACCGTTTTATATCCTGACCCCGCAGACATCCTGAACAGCGATATAGAGGTTATAAGCCGGGGTGTTCCCGATACCATTGACCTCAGTGACGGAGAGCTGCTGATAAGGCAGGTCCATATTGTTACCGCATGGGATGAAGGCTATTACCCCATTCAGCCGCAACGGTACAATCATGTGCGGGAAAATGACACCATTTATTTTGAGACGCGCCCTGCCCTTTTGCATGTAAGCGGTGTGGAAGTGGATATGGAGTCTCAATACAGGGATATTCACCCGATATGGAGACTTCCTCTCTCTGCGATTGAAGTTTTGAGCTGGGCTGTCCCTGTTATCCTGGTTTTACTCCTGGCTGCCTACCTTGTGAAAAGGTTTTTAAACAAAGAAACACCTGAAAAGGAGCCAGAAATATTTGACAAACCCGGTGTCCCTGCACACATTGCCGCCATATCCAGCCTTGAGACACTCAGGCGGAAGGAACTGTGGCAAAAAGGCAGGGTTAAACAATACTACATTGAGCTGAGCACGATATTGAGGAAATATATCAGCAAACGCTACAAAATAGATTCAATGGAGATGACAACGGCAGAAATACTAAATGAATTACCCGCCCTGATTATGGATGATGGCCTGATGAAAGGGATCACAGAAGTATTTGAGGCTGCCGATCTTGTGAAGTTTGCAAAACATGAACCCCTGCCCGAATTTAATAAACGGGTAATTGAGATTGCACTGGAATTTGTAAGAAGCACAGTTCCAGAAAGCAGTTAACCACTAAAGTCAACCGGAAGAAATATGCTTTTACCTGAAA
>PWNY01000372.1 GCA_003557805.1 Bacteroidales bacterium
CTCGTATTTACCGAGCTTCTTGTAAACAACAGGCCAGTGGAGTTGGGTGAAAAATATGAAGACAGGGTGCTGCTGGAAAAATCCTTGTTGCTGACAGACAAGATAGAGCTATCATACAAAGTGCGAGAGTTTTCTGTCGGGTTTTCTGCTCTTCTGTATGATCAACCAAATAAGGTAAGATATGCATACAAACTTGAGGGGTTCGACGAGGACTGGAATTTTGTTGAAGCAGACAGAAGGTATGCTTTATACATGAACCTGCCTGGAGGTAACTATACATTAATGGTCAAAGCAACCGACAGCCATGGAAACTGGAAAGAGGATTATGCAACGCTGAAGATAACTATAGTGCCTCCATTCTACACCAGCGTATGGTTCATTGTTCTCATGATATTACTACTCACAGGGGCAATAATTACCTATAACAAGTACAAGCTGTTTATTATCAGGCTTCAGAAGCAAAACCTTGAGAAAAAGGTAAAGATCAGGACTTCACAGATAGAGGCACAAAAAGAGAAACTTGTCGATCAGGCTAAATACCTTAATGAATCACTCTACCAGCTTGAAAACAGGAAGATCAAGATTGAGGAGCAAAAACAGGAGCTCGAGGAAAAAAACATTAAGATCCAGGCGCAAAGAGACAAATTATCACGACTTCATGAAAAAGTTAATCAGATTAACCAACAGCAACTTAATTTCTTCACCAATATATCCCATGAGTTCAGAACAACATTAAGCCTGATAATCTCTCCTTTGGAACAACTGCTGAACGAGCGGAGTATTTCAGATAACCCTGAGTTAAAAAGGAGCACCGAGATGATAAACAAGAATGCTGAGAGGCTTTTAAGGCTCATAAACCAGCTCATGGACATACGTAAAATTGAAAGCGGAAATATCCGCCTCAAATGCTCAAAAGGCGATATTGTAAGTTATACCAGGGATATTTACCACTCATTTTCTTCACTTGCAGAAAGGAACAGTATTGAGTATAATTTCATACCATTTGATAATTCTATTAATACATTCTTTGACCGGGAGAAGGTTGAAAACATGCTATATAACCTGATCTCCAATGCATTCAAGTATACCACACCTGGCGGAAAAATTGATGTGATAATTGTACTCTCGGATATAGCAGACATCAACCAGGAAGTCACTGTTAAAGAAAACCATGCTGCCGGAAATAAAGGATTCCATGGTAAAGAAATGCTTGTTGGCATGTCCGGTCAGAAAACAATTGTCAAACAAATCCCTGAGAGTAAAAGCGGATATGGAAATACCGGCTTTATAAATATAATAGTAAGGGACAATGGTATAGGTATTGAAAAAGAAAAGCTCGATACCATATTTCAACGTTTTAACCGCTTACAGACACCAAGCAATAACTTTGTAAGGGGGTCAGGAATCGGCTTAAACCTTACAAAAGAACTTGTAAGGATACACAAGGGCTCACTATACGTATCATCAAGCCCCGGCAAAGGTTCTGTCTTTAGGATAGTTTTACCAAAAGGCAGGAGCTTTCTTTCTGAAAATGATATAATAATAGAGGATCTTAAGGAAACTATCAGCAAGATAAAGGCACCCGGAAGGTTACCCGTCATCCACGGCAGAAAGCATATAGGTCCGGATGGACAGATTAAGGCACTCAAAGCAGAGAATAAAGCAAGTATACTGGTAGTTGAAGATGACCAGGAGATGAGGGAGTTCATTGTCAGCAACCTTATCAAGAGTTTCAACATAATTGAAGCCTGCAATGGTAATGAGGGGATAAACCTGGCAATGAAGCATATTCCTGATCTAATACTATCCGATGTTATGATGCCTGAGATGGATGGACTGGTAATGTGTTCAGAACTCAAGAAAAAAATACAAACATCACACATACCAGTGATACTGCTTACCGCCAAATCTGAAACTGAACACTGCATAGAAGGATTGCGAACAGGGGCGGATGACTATATTACCAAGCCATTCAACGTTAATGTACTGGAAGCCAAAATAAAATCTTTCCTGGAAAACCGGAAGCTCCTAAAAAAGATATTCAGCTCCAGCCTGAAACCTATACCAAGCGGTATCGTTACCAATAACCAGAACAGGGAGTTTCTGGAAAAGACCGTAAGAATTATCGATAACAATATCTCCAATCCCGAACTCAATGTGAAAATGCTGGCAGAAGAGCTCTGTGTAAGCCGGAGTTTGCTGCACAAAAAACTAACAACAATAGCCGGACAATCGGCAAATGACTTCATTACTTCAACACGCCTGAAGCATGCCGTAACTCTTTTCCGGAAGGGACATTCAAATATTACCGAAGTAGCTTTCGAAGTTGGATTTAATGACCCCAAGTATTTCAGTAGATGCTTTAAAAAACACTTCAGTATAAGCCCATCTGGATACATAAACGGGAAAAAAGGAATTCAGGAATTTCCCTCAGTAAAATCCTGATATACTGATATTCACCCCTAGCCTGTAATACCTCTCTCAAACCCTGCTTTTAACCTGTTTTATTTACAGTTTACCTGCCATTGCAGTAATTCAACAATTGTCCACCACAAATACATGATTGTCCACCAGCAAGGTGAGCTAACTGGGTATATTTGGTAAGGCAATCCAATATTATATCCTATAACAAAACTTTATGTGATGAAGCAGAATTCACTATTTAAGGCGGGCATTACAAGCTTGTTCATCCTGCTGCTATGTTTATCAGGTGTGCTTAATGCCCAGGACCATACTGTAAGCGGTACAGTTACCGATGCAGATTCTGGAATAACCCTGCCCGGGGTTAACATTATCGAGGCTGGTACCAGCCGGGGTACAATTACAGATATCAATGGCAACTACAGCCTGACAGTTTCCGGACCTGACGCCATATTGCGGTTCTCTTTTGTTGGGTTTATGACTGAAAACATAGCTGTGGAGGGCAGAACGGTGATCGACCTGGAAATGCAGCCAGATATTGCCATGCTTTCTGAAATGGTGGTCATCGGTTATGGCACCCAGGCAAAAGCAGACATAACCGGTTCAGTTTCAATCGTTGATGTTGATAACATTGAAAGGATAAGTGGCCACAATGTTTCAAGGGCCCTGCAGGGGCAAACCAGTGGCGTTATGGTCCACGGCAGCGGTGAGCCAGGTGCGGTACCACATGTTAAGATCAGGGGTGTGGGGTCGTTCTCAAACACCGAACCCCTTTATGTTGTGGATGGTGTTCCCATTGCAAACTTTGTTGGTGTTAGCGCCGGACAATATGGTGGCTCTGATTCACGCACAGGAGGCATAACAGATATTAACCCGAGTGACATCGAGTCAATACAGATCCTCAAGGACGCATCAGCCGCAGCAATATATGGTGCAAGAGGGGCAAATGGTGTTGTTATTATTACTACCA
>PWNY01000354.1 GCA_003557805.1 Bacteroidales bacterium
ATTATCAGCCAAGAGTAGAAGAAATTACCGAAGCGGAAGCTCCGGTGGGGATTGCCGATAAGATGGTTCCTGACTATAACCCTCTGGAATTGCCGGAGGATCATCCGAAGCGTAAGAAATTGCGTGAAGGTTTTGTTCTATTCAGAAGCGAGTATTTGGGGCTTACCGTTCCTATGGACCCGCCGCGTGACAAGATTGAAAATGGCCATCGGCTCCGAATCAACGGACCCGGACATGTCATTAAATTTGAGCGCGGCGAGTTCTGGGCGGACGCGAACAAGAAGATAGAAATCTACACTCGTTCGGGCGTCAAGCGAGAAATGACCGAGGTTGAGTTTCTAAGAGATTGCATCAAGTATTCTCCGCGGATGCGGATAACCGAGGTCAAGATAGAAGAGATGACGGCTCAAGGGCAACGTTATGATCGTGAGAAAGATCGTGTCGCGGCACTGAATGAAATGGAAGTTTCGGAAATCCGGAACCTGTTCAGTCCGGACGAGATCACTCAGCACGGTCTAGAACGCGCCCGGAAAGCCGATCTCATATTGAAGGCGGTACTGCTGGGTAAGCATGTTCCGGAAGCGGACGGCAAGCCTGCGGAACCCGTCAGTTATTGAATAACCTTGTAATAATTTGGAGATTTGAATCATGACTGAATCATTGCTTCGACAAAACACACCGTGGAGGATGCGTGAGCTGTCCTTCACCGACGCCGATAGTCCGGCGTTGATCGACCTGCGCTATTTCGGTGACGATGCGGCAAAGGTAACACTTGATGCGGACGGCGGCAGTTCCTCGAGTAAGTTCAAATTGACGCTGACAAACGGCACTAACACTCATGTGATCACTCCGAGCGCAGCCGATACCAATGACTCGGTGGCAACCACTATCGGCGGCCTGCTGAACGTCATTAACGACCTTGGTCAGACCAAGGGCGGGGATCACGAAGGTTGGCAAGCGCGACGGCGTAACTGTCTTGACGCTCAGTCAATTGACAGCGACGACTTCGCTGACATTACCGAGACGCAGGTTGGTGAACACTGGACTTCCTTTATCCATCAGGATATGAGCGAGGTTGAAGGTGCGCTGGCAAGCGGCCTGGGGTTGACGGCAGTGCGGCTGGTCAATTACGACTTCGCCCGGCAAGACTCGCTTACCGGCGAATGGCGTACTCCGAAAGGGTATGTAGAAATAGGCTGGTTGGACTTCACCGTTGAATTCGCTTCGACCGAGCCGGAACTGGTTATCCTCGATGATTCCGGGGACATCGTTTTGTCGCTTGGCGATTTGACGACCGCAACTCAGAAAACCTCAACCGGAGTATTCTCGTTCGAGCATCCTCTGGTGCTTCAGGGGCCTGTACTTGTCGGTCTGCATTGCGCGGCGGCCATTACAGCGATAACCACTGCCAGGATTAACTGGCGGATGAACAACAGGTAAAGTGTGTGTGGGGGCGGCGGGTTTTTCCTTTCGTTTATCCCAAAGCCCCCCGCTTTTTTTTCAATAGAAAATACCAATAAGGATTGAAATACTATGAGAACCAAGACTGAACCCAATTCATTTCGACGCAGAACCACGGGAAGCCTGACCGCGAAACTTATTGAAGTCATCGGAGTGCTATACGCCTCCGTGATTTCGGAACGGACGGAAGGTGGTGGAATAACTCTGGACGGTGATGTTGTCTTCGACGGCATCATGACTGGACAACGGCTGAAGCTGGAAACCAAGACCGACAACTACACTGTAACCAGTGCGGATTTCGGCAAGATTCTGGCAATTGCCACCGACGGGAAGACCTTTACGCTTCCCGCAGTTTCCTCAGCCAATGCCGGAGCTTTGATCACGTTTGTCAATACCGGCGCAGACGGCGCGGTTCTTCTGACAGTCAAGCCGAATGCGAGTGACGCCATTTATGGTGCGCTTGCATCGAATACCGGCGGGAACGAAGATGCTTCCACGACCGATACTCTGGTATCGCGCTCGGGCGGGGTTGACGCCAAGGAATGGCGGAATACCAAGACTACAGCCAAGCAAGGCGATTATTGCCAGTTGATGTCCGATGGCGAGGACGGCTGGTGGATAGTCTCCGGGCTGGGAACTTGGGTAAGCGAAGGCTAAACATAAAGGCAACATAACATGATTAACGGGGCGATCCGGCCTCCCTCTAAAATTCCTTCTTCCTCGGGTCGCTCCGTTTTCTTTTTTTCCCCAGATTATTTTTTTTCTTGTCAACTTGGAGGTTTACACGATGAAGCAAACCATGCTACTACCCTTTTTACTGCAAGTTCGTTACACCGGCGTAAGCGCTGATGCCATTTTTAAATTCGAGAAGACCGGTGGAACCTCCGCTGGCAAGCTGACCCTTTCCATTGGTAGTGATGACGAAGAGTTTGATTTTGGTGTTACTGCCACGAATACCTTGACCAAGCTGGTTGATGCGATCAATGATGAAGACGATTGGGAAGCCCGTGCTTGTCTCGGTGCTGATCCGGATGTCTCTTTGACGACCGCGAACCTTACCCGCGCGGTTGATGATCTTTCCGAAACCATAGCCGAACCTTACCGCTGGATGGTGCCTGTTCCATTTGAGAATGCTTATGATACAGTTGCGGGTTCTACGACTGCCGCTTTGTCAAGCAGGCAGGCGGTCGATGTTCAGGGGATTGAGCAATGCCGAGTTCAGTTTGAGATAACTGGTACTGATGCCGGTGCTTCCGGTAACGTGACGTTGGGCTGGCAGTGCAACAATGTTTCTGGAAAGACTGCGTACTTGCCACTGGCAGACGGTGACGAACCGCCTGAAGGTGATTATGCGGGGATAAAGGCAGACGGCTGGGACAATCAACCAGTGGATGATGAAACGGTTGTTATTACTGTGAGCGGGACTGATACTATTCGCAAGAGTTTTACTATGAACTTGGACGGGATTCAGTTCATTCGACTCCACGATGTCGAGAATGGTGATACCAATACGGTACGTGTAAAAGCGTACCTGACTACATAAGGCGGAGGTTTATTATGGTACTGCGAAGAATATCAGCTTCTCTTGGCGCGAAAAGCAATGACAACCCATATAATCATGACCGCTATACAGATGCGGAAGTTCTGGCCGTTGCCTTGCGCCTGGCAGACGGTAGTGATTTCCAGATAGTTGATCCCGAGGGCACGGCTGCTGAACGTGGAGCACGTCTGCGGGATGCTATTGAGAATGCAACAGATGGCAGTTTTGTCTTCTGCTTCGCTGGATATAATTACAGCTTTTCCGGGGACGTGACCCTAACTGAAAACCTAGTCGCCATAGGCGCTAGCAAGACCAATCAGGCCAAACTAACGGGCAGTGCTATCGTCGTGGACACAGACGGCATCTGCGAGGGCATCGACTGG
>PWNY01000185.1 GCA_003557805.1 Bacteroidales bacterium
GCACTTGGCTATGTTGACGCAGAACTGAATGCAGGTCTAGTGGATCTTTTCCTTAACGGAACAGACCAGTTTACCGTATTCGCACCAACCGATGATGCTTTTGAAGGTCTTTATGAAGCCCTGGAAATCGACGAAATCTCAGATCTGCCAGCTGAACTGGTACTCGATGTACTTTTCTATCACGTTACTGAAGGCCGCCGTGCTGCAAACAGCGTGGTACCGCCTGTACGCGAGCGCTTTATAACCACACTGCTGGGAGAAAGCTTCTCGGTAAACAATAAAGGCAAAATAACAGCGATCGGTAATACAGCAAATATCGTGGCTGCAGATATATCTGCTTCAAACGGTATTATTCATGTAATAGATGCTGTGATACTGCCAATCTAATAACGCAGGAAAAGCCCTTCTGTTTTTAACAAGGCGTGGGGAGATAGTACTTAAAAATTACTATCTCCCTTTTTTTTGTTGATGCTTGCAGGCTTTTACTCAAACTCAAAAAGGCCGTAACTCCTTCAGCTGATACTGCTGCAGCGCTAAAGAGCCTGATGTTAAGATTGCAGATAAATCCACGCTGCATAGCAATCTTAATTTTCGGATATATTTTTTTAAATTGCACTATTTCAACAAGCGATGAAGCTGGCAACAAAAAGGACCTGGGCGGTCGTAATAATTCTCACAGTGCTGTTATTTACAACAGCTCTTTTCTGGCACGAGCTTCCCTTTTTCTCTGCTGCTGCACTGCTTGCAATGGTTGTTATCCTGGCGTGGCTTGTATTTAAATTTAAACTGCAGCTTTTTTTAATAAAGTCTATTGCCCTTTTGCTTCCCTTTTCAATTGAAGTTCCATTTGTCCTGGGTTCTATGTTGAGAGTGCCCACTGAGCCCTTAATCGGTGTTGCACTGATGGTCCTATATTTTGATGTTGCACACAACCCGGGTGAATGGTTAAGGAGCAAGCTGTCAAAGGAACACCTGTGGACCATACCATTACTATCGGTTTTACTGGTTACAGTCCCCTTTTCAGAAATGCTGTTTGTTTCAATTAAATTTTCATTTGTAAACATTGCCTATATACTGGTGTTTTACGTATTTATGGCCCGCTACCTGAGGGATTACCCGGGTATGTTTCATTCACTGATCATGATGTATGGGATCGGTTATTTAATTGTTGCGGGTTATGGATTGTTCCGCTTCTGGCAGTGGGACTGGAACCCACTGGTTGTAAGGGGGATATTCCAGCCATTTTATAAAGACCATACAATATTTGGAGCATCAGGGGCACTGCTTGCAGGATATTGCATTGCCATGCTGAAAGCTGAAAAGAGAAAACAGATGACAATCATATACCTTATATCAGGTCTTGTTTTCATTGCTGCAGTGCTTTTAAGTTCAAGCAGGGCAGCCTTTCTCAGCCTGGTGTTCTTTCTTTTGGTTTTATTTCTTTTCAGGCTTAAAATTAATTTCAGGCAACTTATTTTAACGGGCCTGGCATCCATTATCCTGTTGGTGGTTCTCTATAAACCCACCCTTGAACATATACAAAAGGCTGAATTTGACAATGGGAACAACCAGTCAGGAATAATTGACAGAACCAGGTCAGTTGCAAACATTACTACCGATGTATCCAACCTTGAGAGGATAAACCGCTGGATATCTGCATGGAGGATGTTCCTTGAAAAACCAGTGACCGGTTTTGGGCCGGGAACCTACCAGTTTAAATACATTCCTTATCAAGATCCGGCATATATGACGAGATTAACCGTTCATGACCACAGATTTGTGCCAGAGGGTTCAGGAGGCACTGCACATTCAGAATATTTACTTGCATTGAGTGAAATGGGCATTATAGGATTATTTGGCTGGCTGTTGCTCATGGGGCGATGGGTTTACCTTTCATTTTCACGCAAGGCTCCACCGGGATGCAGGAAAGTCTATGTTCAGATAGCGTTTGCGGCGCTGTCAACATATTTGTTTCATGCATTTTTCAATAACTTCCTTACAACAGATAAGTTTGCATTTTTGTTCTGGGGAACTGCTGCATGGCTTATCGCAAACAATTACAAAACAGATGAGCAAATCGTATAACCGTCAGGTTGAATACTATTACGACAAGGATGCACCTGATTTTGACAAACGGTACTGGCAAAATCATGTATTGCAGCGTATCCGGCAGGATTTCAGGGAGCAGGTTAAGCTATATCCGTTTACCAGCATGCTGGAGGTAGGCTCCGGTACCGGCATTGACCTGCTGCATTTCGCAAGGACTCACCCTGAGGCAGAAATTGCTGGTATTGATATTTCATCAGGTATGCACAAACTGGCCATGGACCGTATCAAAAAGGCTGGTATAACAAACGTAAAAGTATATAAGGCAAGCCTGGAAGAAGCCGAAGAACTTTTTGGCGGAAGCCGTTTTGACATGATTTATGTCTTTTTCGGTGCCCTGAACACAGTTGAAGACCTGCAAAAAGCAGCAGATACACTTTACCATCTTACCCTTCCGGGAGGAATACTAGTACTTGCATTCGTCAACAAATACTATTTGGCAGGAATGGTGCTTGAGCTGATCAAACTGCGCTTCAGGTCAGCATTTTCAAGGCTAAAGCCTCAGTGGGGTGGCTATTCACCTGGCAGGCACCTGCCCAGCCGATGCTACAGTCCTGCGAAGATTAGGAGAAGTTTTAATAGTTTTAGGTTAAAGAGCCGGAAAGGATACAGCATTATACATCCGGCCTGGTATTACAACCGTCTTAATAATAAGCTCAGAAAAATAAGCCGCTGGCTTTGGAGAACAGATATGATTCTCCAGAGAACCCCATTATGGAGTATCGGGGAGTATACCCTGTTTGTTTTTCAGAAGCCTGATGACATCCGAAAGCATTGACCGGGTATTGCTGAATTCAGCACCGGTAATTTTATGCATTTCCGGGAAACCCGTAACCATAGCTGATGATGAACAGAGTGCATCTGTCACCGTGCTTCCAAACCTCCTTTTAAGAATACTTTGCGGTATATATTCAACCTCTGCTTCCAGTATTTCGGCCATTAGGCTGCTGAATTCAGCTTGTGACACAGGATTCCCTGAAAAAATATTCAAATTCTGTCCACTAACTCCTTCCCGGCTTAATGTGTCAATCATGGCAGCACAGTCTGACAGGTGGATAACCGACATCATCTGTTTCCCTTCGCCGTAACATGGCACATTACCTGACAAAATATAGGGCTCCCAAAAAAACCTTTTAAACCATGATCCAGGGCCGAGGATCCACCCGGGACGTGCAAATCTCACATCGAGTCCTCCCCTTTTTTGCTCCTCGTGCCATGGTGCCTCAGCCCGGTAATAATAGCGTGCAAAAGAAACGGGAACAATTTTTGAGTCTTCA
>PWNY01000198.1 GCA_003557805.1 Bacteroidales bacterium
ATACCGGTCTTGCCAGGGAATCATTTGAGAGGGTGAAACAGATCACCACCAACCGCCGTGCTGCTGAAGCAATGTACAACCTTGCCCTTCTTACATTCAGAAGCGGTGATTATGAAGCTGCCGAAGAGCAGATATTTGATTATATAAACAGCCTGTCAGCCTATGACTACTGGCTGGCAAGGACCTTTTTGCTGCTTGCGGATGTATATATTGAAAGCAGCAACACCTTCCAGGCACGCCATACACTGGAAAGCATTATCGAGAATTATGAAGGCGAGGATATTGTCAGCCAGGCCAGGAACAGGATCGAGTTCATTGACAGGCTGGAAAGTGAAGAAGACCAAACGGGTGGTAATGAGGAGATCCGGGAAGGCGAATAGTGCGTAAATGCAGAAATCAATGAAACTGAAAAGCGTAATTAACCAGAGCAAACATAACAGCTATATGACCGGCAATAATTTTTCAATAAAGGCACTTTTGTTGTGGTCAATAATGATCACGGGATCATTCGGGATAGTTCAGGCTCAGCGCATTCTGGACATAGACGAGGTAAGGGTAGTCGCGCCCTATGAACCGACAATATCAGATGCGTTCAAGATAAATCTGAACCCCGGTATAGATGACACAATCAGCGTGGAGCTGGACTTTGACTACAGCATACAGCCCATTAAGGCTTCAACCAGCTTTGAGCCTGAACCTGTAAGCCCGGCACGAATGAGGGGTGAGCCCCTGCAGAGGCTTTACCGTGCCCACCTGCGGGGTGGTTACGGCAATTACCAAACACCATATTTTGAGGCATTCTACAACAGCCTCAGGAATGACAGATACTCACTTGGCCTGCACCTGAAACACCTCTCTTCAGGTGAGGATATTGATGATTATCCTTTCAGTAACTACAGCCATAATTTTGCAAACATATACGGAACCCGCTTTTTCAGGAATACGGCACTTAAGGCAAACCTGCTATATGACAGGAGTGTTGTTCATTACTACGGCATTCCCTACGGGGCCATTATACCTGAATCTCATGAGAGTCATAATCCACTTGCCCCTGAAAGTGCTGGTGATATACGCCAGAGGTATGAGTTACTCTCATCCGGCCTGGACCTTTACAGTCATAACAGCGGCAGAAACGGTTTTGAATACAAAGCCGGCATGGGCCACAACTGGCTTACAAACAGGCATGACGGCAGCGAACACCATTTCACACTAACAGGAGGCATCAAAAGTGATATAGCCGCTGATCCCTTCGGCCTTGCCGACAAGCAATTCTTCAGCGTGGACTTTTCAGGCGACTATTTTTACAATACCACCCCCGCAGACACCTCCAATACGGGAATATATGCAGTAAAACCCATAATCAACTCCTCAATTGACAGGCTGAGGTTTCATATAGGGGTAACCCTCGCGGTTGAGGATGACAACGCTAACTACCAGATGAGGGCTTATCCACTTGCGGGTTTTGAAGTGGACATTATACCAGACAGGATGACCGCCATAGTTGATCTGTCCGGAGGACTTGAAAGACAGTCGATGTACAGGCTTTCAGAGGCCAACCCGTTTATCTCACCATCGGCTGAGATGAGGTTTTCAAATATCAGGTCAAGGCTTGACGGAAGGATAAGGGGTTCAATTGGTGACAATATCAGTTACAGCCTTGGTCTTACCCACAGCAGGACCGACAATTACCCCTTGTTCGGAAAATTCTATTCCGGGCACATTGACTTTCCCGAAAAGGATGGATCAAACGAAAACAGCGAATTCATTGCCACATGGGACATGGACAACTCCTTCGGGGTTATCTATGACAATGTAGACAAACTGCAGATCCATGCAGAACTGCTTTCAGAGTTTGGAAAAAGGTTTTCGATGCGCATCAGGGGAGACTATTTCGATTACAGCCTGGAGAACCAGCAGAAGGCCTGGCACCAGCCGGATTATAAGCTTTCACTTAACATGAAATACAACATCCAGGACAAGATCATCCTCACTGCCGACCTGTTTGGTCTTGGGCAAACATATGGGCCGGTTTTCCTGGCAGATAATGGGGATTTCAACCACAATCAGCCGGAAGAGTTCAAACTGCACGATTTCTTTATCGATGCCAATGCGGGGATTGAATACAGGTATACCAGGAGGCTTTCCGTATTCCTGAATTTCTCCAATTTACAGAATGAATCCTATGAAAGATGGCTGCATTACCCTGTGCAGGGGTTCAACTTCCTGGGAGGCATAAGTTACTCGTTCTAAACAACTGTTTTTCTGTTATTTAAATCAGTTCTTTCCTGCTATATTTTTGTGGGATTTCTCGGCAAAAATAGCTATCTTTGCGCGTTATATTAAATGAATGGATATGAAGGCACCATTGAAGCCAACCGAGATTGAAAAGATCAATTATGACGCCGCAAGCATACAGGTACTTGAAGGGCTGGAAGCCGTGCGCAAGCGTCCGGCAATGTATATCGGCGATGTAAGCAGCAAGGGGCTCCACCACCTTGTCTATGAAGTCCTTGACAATTCCATTGATGAAGCAATGGGGGGGTATTGCGACCAGATAGACGTCATTATAAACGAAGATGGTTCTGTAACGGTAGTCGACAATGGCCGTGGAATACCGGTCGACATTCACGAGAAAGAAGGCAGGAGTGCACTTGAGGTGGTTATGACAGTGCTTCATGCCGGAGGAAAGTTCAACAAGGATACATATAAGGTCTCCGGGGGGTTGCACGGTGTGGGCGTATCATGTGTCAATGCCCTTTCCAGCCACATGAAGGTGGAGGTTCACCGCAACAACAGCATACATGTACAGGAGTACCGCAAGGGAGTACCCCTTTACCCCGTTAAGGAAACCGGGACAACAGACATAAGGGGTACAAAGGTTACATTCACACCTGACGGCGGAATATTCCAGCTAACCGATTTTAACTATGAAATACTGACCAACCGCCTCAGGGAGCTCTCTTTTCTTAACAAGGGAGTAAAACTCAGCCTGACAGATATGAGGCAGAGGGATGAAAACGGCCAGCCGGTCAAGGATGTTTATTTCTCGGAAAAAGGGCTGGTGGAGTTTGTCGAATATCTCGATGATACAAGGGAGAAGCTTATAGAAAACACGATTTTTATGTATTCCGAGAAGTCCGGAATACCCGTCGAGGTAGCAATGCAGTACAACGCGTCCTTTACCGAGAACGTTCAGGCATACGTTAACAATATAAACACCATTGAGGGAGGAACTCACCTTGCAGGGTTCAGAAGGGCACTTACCCGTACCCTGAAAAATTATGCCGAAAAATCAGGCATGCTCTCCAAGCTGAAGTTTGAGATAAACGGTGACGACTTTCGTGAAGGCCTTACAGCAGTGATCTCGGTCAAGGTTGCGGAACCACAGTTCGAAGGGCAGACAAAGACAAAACTTGGCAACTCTGAGGTAAGCGGTGCAGTGGACCAGTCGGTAAGCGAAATGCTAACCAACTACCTTGAGGAGAACCCAAGGGATGCAAAGACGATCGTAAACAAGGTAATACTGGCAGCAACCGCCAGGCATGCAGCCAGGAAAGCCAGGGAGCTGGTACAGAGGAAAAATGTTCTGACCAATACCGGCCTTCCGGGAAAGTTGTCAGACTGTTCCGAGAATGACCCTGCAAAATGCGAGATCTTCCTGGTGGAGGGTGACTCTGCGGGAGGTACTGCAAAGCAGGGAAGGGACAGGCGCTTTCAGGCCATTCTTCCTTTAAGGGGTAAGATACTAAATGTGGAGAAGGCCATGCCCCACAAGATCTTTGACAACGAGGAGATCAAGACCATTTTCACTGCACTTGGGCTTTCGATCGGTACCGATGACGACAGCAAGGCGCTGAACATTGAAAAGCTTCGCTACCATAAAGTGATAATAATGACAGATGCCGATGTGGACGGAAGCCATATTGCCACCCTTCTGCTCACATTCTTTTTCCGCTATATGCGTGAAATGATAGAACTGGGGTATATATACATCGCCACACCTCCATTCTACCTGATAAAAAAGGGCAAGGAAGAGCGCTATGCCTGGACTGAAGAGGAACGGAAGCAGATAGTTGCCGAACTCTCTAAAAACGGAAAGGAAAGCGGCATTCACATACAGAGATACAAGGGTCTGGGTGAAATGAATGCTGAGCAGCTCTGGGAAACAACCATGAAACCGGAGTTCCGCAAATTAAGGCAGGTGGATATTGAGAATGCGGCAGAGGCAAACAGGACCTTTTCAATGCTTATGGGTGATGAGGTGCCGCCCAGAAGGGAATTTATCGAAAAGAATGCCAAATATGCCAATATTGATGCATAGACTAATCCGTCTCACCTGACCGGATCCAGTCAGTTATCCTTTCCGAAAGAGGGCTCTCACGCGGTGGTATTACATCGACAAGTTTTCCATTCTCGTCAATAAGGTATTTCTGGAAGTTCCAGCTTACCTCCGAATCCATTCTCCCGTTGAGGTCTTTCTGTGTAAGCCACCGGTAAACAGGGGATATGTCCTCCCCCCTGACCGATATCTTTGACATCATCGGAAAGCTCACCCCGAAGTTCTCCTCACAGAATGTGATTATTTCCTCGTTGGTGCCGGGCTCCTGGTTCATAAAATTGTTTGCAGGGAAACCTATGACAGTAAAACCATAGTGTGAATATTCGCGGTACAGTTTTTCAAGCTCTTCATATTGTGGGGTAAGGCCGCAAAGAGAAGCAGTATTGACTACCATTACTTTCTTCCCCTCTAGCCGGGAAAAATCAAACTCATCACCGTATATGTCATCAGCCACAAAATCGTGCAGCCGCTTGGTATCAGGCGTAGCAGCCTGCATAAAGCTCATTAGCATTATGAATAAAACTGAAGTCAACATGATATTATGGTTTAGGTTTAACTTTTTACAAACCCGTTAATTTGTTTTACGGGACTGAACCTATAAACAATCGTATAATTACTTTTGTTCTGCCAGGTCACTCTTTGTTTCAACTTGCAATTAAAAAAATTACTTTTACGGCTAAAAACCAGCGAAGCCATAATCTATGGATATTTCACGGCACAATCGTTTCAGGTCAATCGCCCTCGGGGCTGCTTTCAGGGCTTCAGGTGAAATACTGAAGGTATATACCAGGGGTTTTGACACAGAGATCAAACATGACGGAAGCCCTGTTACCACAGCTGACAGGATATCAAACGAAATCATCAGGGATCAGCTGTGCCGCACAAATATTCCTGTGGTAAGTGAGGAAAGCAGGGTGCCTCCTTATGGGGTAAGGCAAAAATGGGATGAATACTGGCTCGTAGACCCCCTTGATGGCACCAGGGAGTTTTTGGCAGGGAATGGGGAATTTACCGTGAACATAGCCCTGATAGAAAGGTCACGGCCGGTTATGGGTGTTGTGCTGGCCCCTGCCCTGCAAAAGGCCTGGTTCGGGTCTTTCTCCTGCAAAGCAACCAGGATAAGCGGCGATGCGTATTTAAGGGCCGCTGAAATTGAGGACCCCTGGCAGGTGTTTGAGCAAGCCGGACAATCCACCCCAAAAAAAGCCATTAAGAAACATATTGTGGCAGTAAGCCGGTCCCATATAGACAAAATGACAGAAGAAATTTACAGAAGGATAAAGCTAAAGCACAGGGATTCAATACTGTTGAAAAAGGGGAGCTCACTGAAGTTCTGTGACCTGGCCGATGGCACAGCCACAATTTATCCCCGTTTTGCCACCACGCATGAATGGGATACAGCAGCGGGGCACGCTGTGCTCAGGGCAGCGGGCGGTGAAGTGTTTGAGGTGGCTTCGGAAAAAGAGCTTCTATACAATCGTGAAAACCTGCAAAACCCATCCTTTGTGGCATTTGCAGAAATAAATGATGCTGAAAGCTTTTTCAGGGATATAGGTTATATGTAGTTTGCCCCCATCCTGAACCTGCGTTTCAATAACGGATAACTGAATACAGAGATCAGGATTATCAGTGTGCCGAGATAAAAACCACCAGACATCCTCTCAGCCTCAGGGAAGAAAAACAGGGCCATTATTATTCCGTAAACCGGCTCCAGGTTCAATGCAAGCACAACGGTATATGCTGACAAAACCTTCATTACATTCACTATGGCTGTAAAGGCATAGGCTGTACAAAGGAAGCCAAGCAAAACCAGGTAAAAAGTATCTGCCGCGGACAGTCTGAAGAACGTTCCATCAAAAACTCCCGCAAAGCCCAGGTAGAGGCTGATAAAAAGGAAGCCGCCAATCATTTCATAAAAGCTGATAACTGAAGGGAAATGCCTGAGGCTTATGCTGCGGTTAAGCACCACAAAAAGGCCGTTCAGAAGGGCTGAGAGCAGGGAGTAGAGTATTCCCTCGATATAATGGAACTCATACTGGAAAATAAGGTATATGCCGCAAATTATCACCAGCCCTATCACTACCTCAAGCCAGAATATCCTGCGCCTCTGGCTTATGGGTTCAAGAAAGCTTGTGAAAAGTGTCGTGGAGGCGAATACCCCTAAAGTAACCGAGACATTTGAAATCTTAATTGCATGAAAGAAAGTAATCCAGTGCAGCGCAACCACGACCCCGATGCCCAGAAGCGGCAGTATTTGCCTTAAGCTTAACCTGAAGGGGATTCCCTTGATCAAAAAGTATATCCACAGGCCCACAAAAGCCATTAACATCCTGTACCATACAAGCTCAATGGCTGGCAGCGTTATGAGGGCACCCAGTATGGCAGTGAAACCCAAAAGAACAACCACTACATGCAGATGAAGATGATTTTTAAGTAATGAAGCAGTCATTCCCCAGTGGTATTAAAGAATGAATCAATCTCACCGGCCGCGTTTTTAAGCCTTTGCTCCCTGTTACCGCTTATTATCCGGTAAGGTAACCCGTATTGTTCCAGCTCCCTTTTAAACCAGTCAAAGAAAAACTCTCTCATATGCGGGTATTCCCTGAGGGGATCCGGCTCCCAGGGCAGGTCTATATTACACAGCAAATAGAGGTCGCAGGGGTTATTCTCTATCTGCTCCAGTATCCACGGGTGACAGTCATTATATTTATACACCTCCCATATCTTCGATACAATAAGATCGGTATCGCAGAACAGGTAACGGTTTGCAGCCTTCAAGGCAATATTTTCCCTTTTTATCTGTTCCTGTGAGATTATAAGAATATCCTTCTGCATGTAAGGCCGGTCCAGCCGGGTAACATATTCCCTGGCATACTCCGGTACATAGAGAGTGTTGTAGTATTCTGCGAGCTTTTCACTGAGCCAGCTTTTGCCGGTAGATTCCGGACCAGTAACAGCGATCCTGTAAACCTTACTCAAAACCTTACCAGACTTGTGCGTGTTTCGGGTATTATGACCTGGACAAAGGGAACAGCCTCCATTTCATGGCAGGTGTTGCAACTGGCGGCAAACCTGCTGAAATAATCCAGGAAGGCATCCCTGTCCTCCCCTTCTATTGTTTCCATCAGCCTGGGAGCATTGGTGTTAAGAAACTGGGAAGCAGAGGCTTCACGGGCAGGTCGCCTTATAAACCCCCTTTCCATGCTTCCAACGATCTTTTCAAGGTGATATTCCGCATAACCCCAGTTTCCGTCATAACCTGCCCAATAAAGCTCGTTGTAACGATAATTGGTTTCCATCATGGTCTGGTCAAAACCTCCAAACTGATCCTCCATGCTAGCAATTATCTCTTCGAGCTCCTCTCCTGCCCAACGGGCTTCAAACCTCTGCTGCGCACTCTCTGTCTGGCATGCAGATATCACCACAGCGGCTGCCACTGCGGCAAATACTATTAATGCTGTACGTTTCATGATAATACTTGTTTTGGGTTAATAAATTGAAACTATATTTTATCTGCCAGGTCGAGAAGGAAGGCGTACTCCCTGGCCAGTTCCCTGAGTCTCTGGAAGCGGCCCGATGCACCCCCATGCCCGGCCTGCATATTTGTATACAGCAGGATCTTTGAATCCCCAGAATTATGCACCCGGAGCTTTGCGACCCACTTGGTTGGCTCCCAGTATTGCACCTGTGAATCGTGCAGCCCAGATGTAACCAAAATATTGGGATAGGCCTGCCGGCTAACATTGTCATAAGGAGAATATGAGAGCATGTACTCATAATACTCCTTTTTATTCGGGTTTCCCCACTCATCATATTCAGCAGTGGTAAGAGGTATTGACTCATCAAGCATTGTGGTAACAACATCAACAAACGGAACTGCAGCAATAACCCCCTTGAAGAGTTCCGGCCTGTCATTTATAACCGCACCGACAAGAAGCCCGCCTGCGCTGCCACCCGATGCAAATAGCCGGTTGGGATTAGTATAACCGTTTGATATAAGGAATTCAGCGCAGTCGATAAAATCATTGAATGTATTTCTCTTATTTAACAGCTTGCCATCTTCATACCACCGGCGGCCCAGTTCCTGCCCTCCTCTTACGTGGGCTATTGCATAAACGAAACCCCTGTCCAGCAGGCTGAGCAGGTTGATATTAAAGCGTGGGTCAGCACTTGACCCATAAGAGCCGTAGCCATAGAGCAATAAAGGATTATTACCGTCCAGTTCAACGCCCCTTTGGTGAACAAGTGTTAGTGGCACCTCGGTTCCGTCCCTGGCCCCGACATAAAATCGCCTTGTCTGGTAATTATCAGGGTTGAAGTCGCCAAGTACCTCCTGTTGCTTGACAAGGGTGAGTTCACCGCTTTCCATATTGTAATCGTAGGTGGACACCGGGGTGGTAAGGCTTGTGTAGTTGTAGCGAAGAACCGGGGTTGACATCTCTTCATTTACGCCTATGTGCGCCGTATATGCCTCCTCTTCAAAAGGCAGGTAGTGGCTCGTTCCGGTGAGGAGGTTCTCAATATAGATCTGTCGCAACCCTCTTTCCCTTTCCTGCAGGACCAGGTAATCATCAAAAAGCTCCACCCTTTCAAGCAATACATCTTCCCTGTGGGGAATGATCTCCCTCCAGTTACTGATCCCGGTATTGCCTGCACCGGCTTCCATAAGCCTGAAGTTTTCGGCGTTATGGTTTGTCAGTATATAGAACTTGCCGTTATAGGACACAGGGCTGTACCTCAATTCACGCCTCCGTGGCTGAAACACCCTGAATTCCCCATCTGGGTCGTCAGCCTCAAGCATCCACACCTCATTGCTCAGTGTTGCATTTGCATTGATCATAAGATACCGGTTGTCCTTGGAGCGTGAAACCCCTATATAGTAATAGGTCTCATCCTCTTCTTCATAAACCGTGACCGGCTCCTGCCCGTTTTGGATGTTGAACCTGTTTATCCGGTAATAGCGCAGGGTATTAGGGTCAATGGATGTATAGAAAAAGGTACTGTTGTCAGCAGCCCAGACAACATCCCCCCCTGCATGCATGATCCCGGTCTCTTTTATATCACCGGTAGCAAGGTCCTTTACCATGACGGTATACTGCCTTCTTCCGACGGTGTCTACGGTAAAAGCCATCCACCTGTTATCAAGACTGATATCATACCTGCCCACATTGTAATAGGGATGGGGACTGGCAAGCTCGTTCACATCCAGGAGCACCTCCTCAGCTGCGTCAAGGCTGCCCTTTTTGCGGCAGTAAACAGGGTACTCCTGCCCTTCCATATAGCGGACATAATAAAAATAGCCGTTACTGTAAAATGGTGCTGACTCATCATCCTGCTTTATCCTGGATTTCATCTCATCAAAAAGAGCCTCCTGAAAGTCATCAGTATGAGCCATCATGGCCTCCAGGTATGCATTCTCGGCTTCCAGGTACTCAATGACAGCAGGATCTTCTCTGTCATTCATCCAGTAATAGGGGTCTATTCGTGTATCACCGTGAATCACCAGCTCCTTTTCGTGTATTGGTGCTACAGGAGGAGGTGTCTTTTCATCTTCCCTGGCCGGGCCACAGGATGCGGCCAAAGCTAAAATCAACATACAGGTGGTTAATTTGTTCATGTGTTATTTGTTTTGTTCTGCTTACAAGAAAAGTCCGTTACGGGAACATCCAAAAATACAAAAAACATATATTATTCATACAGGTTTTTTTGACTGCTGCCAATGCATTATTTTTGAAGATAAAAGCCCGCTATGGAAAGAAGTGTAATACTGAGGATATCAGGAAGAGTGCAGGGAGTAGGTTTCCGTTATTCAGCACAGGCAAGGGCAGAGTCCCTCAACATCAAGGGCTTGGCTAAAAACATGCCCGACGGGAGTGTATATGTTGAAGCAGCAGGTGAAAAAGAGAATATCGAATCCTTCATTCAGTGGTGCCGCCAGGGTCCTCCGCTTGCAAGGGTTCAGGATGTGACAGTTGAGGATGGCGAAGTCTTGAAGCGGAACAGTTTTGTTATCAGATAGCCTCAAGCAGGACAACATTCTCAACGTGATGGGTGTGCGGGAACATGTCAACGGCAAGGCTTTTTGACACCCTGTAGCGGCTGCTCATCATCCCGATGTCCCTAGCCTGCGTTGCCGGATTACAGCTTATATATACTATACGGCCGGCACCGCTGTCAACAAGCCTGTTTACAACCCTGGGGTGCATTCCTGCCCGGGGAGGGTCAGTTATAACCACATGAGGATACCCCATTTTATCCATTAGGCTTTCATCGAAAACCTCCGCCATATCTCCTGCAATAAACCTGACATTACCGATACCGTTTATTTCTGCATTGACCCGGGCGTTTTCCACTGCCTCACCAACATACTCAATACCTGTAACCTTATCCGCGTTCCGGGCAATAAAGCATGCTATTGTACCTGAACCCGTATAAAGGTCATACACACATTCGTGCCCCTGCAGACCAGCAAAATCCCTGGCAATTGAATAGAGTTTACCTGCCTGGTATGAGTTTGTCTGAAAGAAAGATTTCGGTCCTACACGGAAGACAAGATCTTCTATCTTCTCCTCAATGAAGGGTTTTCCCCTGTATATTACCGGTTCAAGATCTGTTATGTCAGGATTTTGCTTTTCGTTTACAACATAGGAGAGTGACCGCAGATCCGGAAACTCCCCGGCAATAAAGTCCATAACTTTTTCAATTGAACCAGCTTCATTCAGGCCAAAGACCATTACCACCATCACTTGTCCTTCAGGAGTGTTACGGATTATCAGGTTCCTCAAAAAGCCCGAGTTTTTCCTTAGATCAAAAAAATCAATGCCTTCCTTCAAAGCAAAATTCCTCACAGCCAGCCTGATAAGATTGGAGGGTTCCTCCTGGAGCCAGCACTTTTCAATGTCCAGCACCTTGTCAAAAAGGCGGGGTATATGGAAGCCAAGAGCTTCCCTGTGGCCGGGGTCACTCCCTGATGATATCTCTTCGGGTGTTAGCCACCTCCGGTTACTGAAAGTATACTCCAGCTTATTGCGGTAAAACCGGGTCTTTTCAGGGGCGGCTATCGGCAGGATATCAGTGCGGCCTGTATCAACACCACCTATGCGCTGCAGGGCGTCACTAACCTGCTGCTGCTTGAAGGAGAGTTGCTTTTCATATGGTATGTGCTGCCACCTGCAGCCTCCGCAAATACCAAAGTGCTTGCAAAAGGGCTCTTCCCTGTCAGTTGACATTCTTTTGAACCTCACGACCCTTCCCTCCATATACTGACGCCTGGACCTGGTCACCTGAATATCCGCAACATCACCGGGGGCTGCAAATGGTACAAAGATGACCTTGTCATCAACTCTGGCGATAGCCTTGCCTTCAGCTGCTATTCCACTGATCTGAACATTTTCAAGCAAGGGATGCCTTTTCTTTTTTCTTCTGCCCATATTTAGGTTTTTTGCAGGCTGAATACCTGGGCCCAAAAATAAAGGTTTTTTGCCATTTTTTCCTTGATCACCATGACCCTACCCTGTGGCACTGTACCCACTTTTTCCTTACCTTTGCACTTCCATTTAAGATAAAAGATGAAACAGATATTAAGCGAGCAGGAGGTAATTCGCCGTGAAGCCCTTGCCAGGTTAAGGGAACTAAACATAGATCCGTATCCTGCCGAAGGATATGAAATAAATACCAGTGCACGGGAGATCGGTGAGAGATTCCCCTCCGACAACAGCCTCTTTCAGGATGTAAGTATAGCCGGGCGCATAATGGGAAGACGTATAATGGGCAGTGCATCATTCGCAGAGATCCAGGATGACAGCGGCCGTATACAGCTTTACTTCAACCGTGACGAGATATGCCCCGGAGAGGACAAAACAATGTATAACACCGTATTCAAGCGTCTTCTCGACATTGGTGACATAATCGGAGTAAAGGGTTTTGTATTCACCACAAAGATGGGTGAGACAACGATACACGTAAAGGAGTTCACCGTGCTTTGTAAATCCCTCCGTCCCCTGCCGGTGGTAAAAGAAAAGGATGGAAAGGTTTATGATGCCTTTACCGACCCGGAGCAGCGTTACCGGCACAGGTACCTTGACCTGATAGTAAACCCCGGGGTCCGGGAGGTATTCATGAAAAGGGCACGGCTAATACAGAGCATGCGTGAGTTTCTGCTCAACCGTAACTACCTTGAGGTAGAGACACCTGTTCTTCAGCCAATTTACGGTGGTGCAGCCGCCAGGCCCTTCAAAACCTACCATAATAAGCTTGAAACCACTCTTTACCTTCGCATAGCCAACGAACTTTACCTGAAACGGCTTATAGTCGGGGGTTATAATGCTGTCTTTGAATTTGCCAAGGACTTCCGCAACGAAGGCATGAGCAGGTTCCATAACCCGGAGTTCACCCAGATGGAACTCTATGTCGCATACAGGGATTATGAATGGATGATGGGGCTTGTAGAAGAAATGGTAGAAAAGATAGTGACCGATCTCCACGGAACCACCGAGGTAAAATCCGGTGAAAACATTATTAACTTCAAAAGACCGTGGAAAAGGTATACAATGTACCAGGCAATTGAACACTTTACCGGCACAGACATCTCAGAGATGGACGAAGAGCGCATGAGAGAGTTTGCACAGAAGTCAGGAGTGGAGACAGACGAAAGCATGGGGCGCGGCAAACTGATTGATGAGATTTTTGGAGAAAAATGCGAGCCA
>PWNY01000183.1 GCA_003557805.1 Bacteroidales bacterium
AAAGTTGTTGAAATGCTCTCCTCGGAGAAGAAGACCGGTGCAATTGTTGACCCTACAATAAGCGGTGAATTCCCCGATATCACCGATTACCGTAAGTTCGTGGAGATGATACGAAGCCTGGGGTTTGATTATGTGAACGAGGTCTCTTTCGGCGTTGATATTGTTGCACGGAAATACCATGAGCTGCTTACAAACTTCAAAGGGAAGTACTATATGCTGTCAAACTGCCCCAGCCTGGTGTCTTACATTGAGAAATTCTACCCTGAACTTACTGATAACCTCGCACCTGTTGTAACTCCCATGACTGCAACTGCAAAGGTGGTAAGGAAGGCCCTGGATGAGGATATAAATCTTGTGTTCATTGGCCCCTGCCTCTCTGCAAAACACGAGGCGGGGCTGTATGATGATGAAGGAAGGGTGGATGCCGTTCTCACCTTCAGTGAGCTCAGGGAGATGTTCAGGCGCTTCAGTATAAAGGAGGCTAAGGTGGAGTATTCTGATTTCGACAGGCCTATCGGTTATCTTGGCTCACTATACCCTATCAGCAACGGGATAGTTCAGGCTGCAGGTCTTGACGAGTCCCTTCTTAACGGAAAAGTTATAACAGTAAAGGAAAAAAATAATATGCTCGACGTTGTGGATGAGTTCAACGATCATCCCGAGTCACTCAAGAACCACTTCAATATTTTCTACCATTCAGGCTGTATAATGGGTCCGGGTACAACTGATGTATCCAATAAGTATTTGAGAAGGACAATGGTAACAGATTATGTCCGCAAGAGGCTGAAAGGCTTTGATAAAAAAAGGTGGGAAAAGGAGCTTGAGAATTACCTGGAACTGGACTATGGCAGAACTTTCAAAAATGATGACCAGCGGCTGCCACGACCCGATGGTGAACAGCTTGAAGAAATACTCAAAAGCCTTGGGAAAGACCCGAATGAAAAGGCTGCATGCACCGCATGTGGATTCAGAAGCTGCCAGGAGTTCGCAGAATCTATAAGCCAGGGGCTTACAAAGCCTGATATGTGCCTTAACTACTCCATAAAGAACAAACAGGAATATATCAGGACCCTAAAGAAAAACAACAAGAAGATCAAAAAAGAGCTTGATACCCTGCAGGAAAAGGAGAAAGCACTGCTTGAGGAGAACATGAAACTTAAACAGCGCTCGGAAACAACCTCTTCCCTGCTGAAGAACCTGCCTTCGGCAGCCGTAATAGTTGATGAAAAACTTAAAGTGATAGAGTCCAATGAAAGCTTTATCAAGGTACTGGGTGAAGATGCAAAGCTTATAAATGATGTTATTCCGGGACTTACAGGCGCAGATATCAAGACCCTGCTGCCCTATAACCTTTACAACCTTTTCTCATATGTGCTTGAAAACGATGAAAACATCCTTGGCAGGGATGTACAGTATGGAGACAGGCTTTTGAATATCAGCATATATTCACTGAAGCCAAACAAGATAGTGGGTGGTGTATTAAGGGATATGTATGTTGCCGAGGTCAGGCAGGAGGAGATAATAAGCAGGGTTAGCGAGGTAATTGATGAGAACCTTAAGATGGTGCAGAAAATAGCCTTTTCCCTGGGTGAAGGTGCGAGCAAGACCGAGAAAATGCTCAACTCCATAATTGAGACCTACAGGAAAACAAAAAAGGACTGATAGCTATAAACCAGTCAGCCTTAAGTACTATATGACAGATACCTTTTACATAGAGGTTGGATCGGCCCGGCGGAACCATATGGATGAACGCATCTGCGGTGATATGTTCCTGTCTGAGAAGCTCAGGGAGGAGGGCAGAACGGTGGTTGTTCTTTCCGATGGAATGGGACACGGGGTGAAGGCCAACCTTCTGGCTACCCTTACAGCCACTATGGGCCTGAATTTCACGAAGGAACACAAGGACGCCCACAAGATAGCTGAAATTATCATGAACACCCTGCCGGTGTGCAGCGAACGAAAGATAAGCTACGCGACCTTTACTATAGTTGACATCGAAGAGGACGGGCAGTGCACAATACTCAATTACGATAACCCTGATCCGGTAATTGTAAGGGATGGGGGAACAATCGAACCCGAATGGCAGCCGATCTCAATAAAAGCAGACGGTAACCAGGAAAGGGAGATTCTCGCATGCAGTTTCAAGGGACTGAAGGAGGACAGGATACTTCTTATGACTGACGGTGTAACCCAGTCAGGTCTGGGAAAAGGGAAGTATCTGCTTGGCTGGGGCAGTGAGAATGTAAAAACATACTTCAACGACCTGATAAATGAACAACCAGAGATTTCCGCATCCCGTCTTGCCTCGATGGTAGTGAACAAGGCACATTCCAATGACGGGTACCAGGCCAAGGACGATACCAGTGCCGCCGTTATTTACTTTCGTGAACCCCGCCGCCTGCTATTAAGTTCAGGACCACCATACGAGAAGAGCAAGGACAGTGAACTTGCCTCGACAGTAAAGTCCTTCCGCGGAAAGAAGATACTATGCGGAGGCACTACGGCCGATATCGTTTCCAGGGAGCTTGATATCCAGGTAAAGGACACACTTGAATTTGAAGACCCGGACCTGCCTCCAATATCGTATATGGACGGAATTGACCTGGTCACCGAGGGAATACTCACACTCAGCAAAACAGCTGAATTACTTGAAAAATACGACCAGAGCACCCAGCTGGGTAAGGGCCCGGCCGATCTTATCGTAAAACAGCTGCTTGAGAGTGATGAAATACACCTGCTCACCGGAACTGCAATTAATGTCGCCCACCAGGACCCCAACCTTCCGGTTGAACTGGAGATAAGGCGGACTGTAATGAAAAGGATTGCACGCACACTTGAGGAGAAGTTTCTGAAAACGGTAAGCTTAAGATATATCTGAATATGTCTGCTAACGAACTTCTGATGCAAAGATGCATAGAACTGGCCCGCCTGGGGCTGGGAAAGACCACTCCCAATCCCATGGTTGGTGCGGTGATCGTAAAAGACGGCAGAATAATCGGAGAGGGCTATCATCGTAAATATGGCGGCCCCCATGCGGAGGTCGAAGCAGTTGAAAGCATCAAAAACAAGGAAGAGTTAAGGGAATCGACTCTTTATGTAAATTTGGAGCCCTGCTGCCACCAGGGCAAAACCCCTCCCTGCACCGACCTGATATTGCAATACGGGATACCAAGGGTTTACGTTGGCACAGCCGACCCATATGATGAAGTTGCAGGAAAAGGAATTGCAAGGCTCAGGGCTAACGGGTGCGATGTGACCGTCGGTGTATTAAAAGAGGAGTGCCGGGACCTGAACATCAGGTTCTTTACATTTCATGAAAAGAAACGGCCATATATAATACTGAAATGG
>PWNY01000116.1 GCA_003557805.1 Bacteroidales bacterium
AAAAAGAACGTGCCTGGTCACAGAGTTCCTCAACACGCCTGGTTGTATCTGTACCTTCAAGTGTAGTAAGATCTATCATTCCAAGAATTTCAGAATATACTCTGACAAGGTCAAGGTCGCCGGCTGAAAAGCCCAATAACTCCCTGGTGCGCAGACTGATCTCTTCATCTTTGATTTCAGGCGTTTTGGCAAAGTCTGTCATAGAAATTCTTTTTTTTAGGCATAAGGCCTTTGTTTAAGGTGTAAAGATAAAATATTTTTGTAAGTATATGGCCTGTTCTGATCATCACCAATAAATCACTATTATTGCATATCTAAATGAGTATAACCTAATCTGCAAAAACCGATAGCCACATGAAGTTGTTTAAGGGTTGTGAAGTATATGCACCGGAGAATAAAGGGATAAATGACATCCTGATTGCAGGTGAAACGATCATACATATTGGTAAAAATCTTAATTTGCCCGAAAGTGTTGGTGTGGAAATTATTGATGCATCGGGTCTAAGGGCAATACCAGCACTTATTGACTCTCATGTACATATTGCAGGGGCCGGAGGCGAGGGGGGGCCGGCCACACGTACGCCGGAAATGCATCTGAGCCAGATGCTGGAGGCAGGGATAGCGACAGTTGTTGGCTGCCTTGGAACAGACGGGATGACACGCAATATTGAATCGGTTTTAATGAAAGCAAAGGCCCTCAGGCAGGAGGGGGTCAGCGCATATATGTACACCGGTGCCTACCAGGTGCCAACACCAAGCATACTTGGGGATGTTGGAAGGGATATAGCGCTGATAGAAGAGGTAATAGGCACCGGCGAGATCGCATTGTCTGATCACAGGTCTTCTTCGCCTACAGTAACTGAACTCATTCGTCTTGCAGCACATTCAAGGGTTGGTGGAATGCTCGGGGGTAAGTCCGGAATAGTAAATATACACATGGGTGATGCCGAAAACCCTTTTCAGCCCCTTTATGACGCGGTAAACCTGAGCGAGTTATCGCTTAAACAGTTCCTGCCCACCCACTGCAACCGCAACACACATATTTTCGAAGATGCGAAAAAATACGGCAAAGATTCATATGTTGATATTACAACAAGCGGATATAAATTCTTCCCTGACGAAGAGGTAAAACCTTCAAAGGCAGTTGCAGAACTGCTTAAATCAGGTGTACCCCTGCAACATATATGCATGAGCAGCGACGGATGCGGCTCTTTGCCCCTTTTTGACAGCGGTGGCCGGCTATTAAGGCTTGAATCGGGCTCTTTGATATCAATGCTGGAGGAGCTCCGCGACACCGTGCTGGAGGAAGGAGTTCCCCTGGAGGAGGCTGTTTGTACTGTTACCAGCAATGTAGCCGACATATTGGGGTTTAAGAAGAAAGGAAGGATAGAATCAAAAAAGGATGCTGACCTGGTATTTCTGAACAGGGATTTTGAGATAGTCCACATGAGTGCAAGGGGAGAGCTTATGGTGCTGAACGGCAGCATAGTCAGGACAGGCACCTATGAAAAAAAGCGAAAAAGAACAATGTATTAATCAAACATTTTTATCAATGAAAAAAGCCATTTTGTTTTTTGCTGTTTTAATGATCCTGGGCCTGTCCATTATGGCTCAGCAGATCAGGGTAAGCGGTGTTGTGACCTCCGTTGACGAGGGGGGGATCAGCCTTCCCGGGGTAACGGTAATGGTTGAAGGAAGCACACGGGGAACCATAACCGATGCTGAAGGCCATTATGAGATTGAGGTGGCGCCTGATGAAATTCTGGTATTCTCTTTCGTTGGTATGGTAACACAAAGGGTTCCTGTTGAAGGGAGGGAGGTTATCGATGTTGGTCTCAGGATGGATGTTGCCCAGCTTGGAGAAATTGTTGTAACTGGCTATGGAACGGAGTCGCGCAGGCTTATTTCCGGTTCTGTTGGTGTTGTAGGAGAAGAGGATATTCAGGAGTCTGCACTGAGAACCATAGACGGGGTGCTTCAGGGCAGATCAGCCGGGGTGCAGATCACACAGAGCTCAGGTACTCCCGGTGCTGCAAATGCAATAAGGATAAGGGGGAGCAGCTCAATTTCGGCCGGCAACGAGCCACTGGTTGTTGTTGACGGTATACCGGTAACGACAGGAGATTACGGACAGGTGGGATTCAGCGGCCAGCGTATTGACGCCCTTGCCGATATCAACCCTAATGACATTGAGTCTATAACCGTACTGAAGGATGCTTCTGCAGCCGCAATATATGGTGCAAGAGCCACAAACGGTGTGATACTCATTACAACAAAGAGGGGTTCCGACAGGGATACCAGGATAAGCTTCAACGCAACTACAGGTGTTCAGGACATTGAAAACAGGCTTGAAATGCTCAATGCCAGTCAGTGGCATGAACTAAAGGGCACACAGCCACAGGATTCTGATGCTATGGTTGATACTGACTGGCTCAGCGAGGTGTTAAGCACTGCACCCACCATGAATTACGAGCTATCTGCAACCGGTGGTGATGATGCGACCCAGTTTTTTATGTCCGGAAACTACTATAACCAGGAAGGGGTGCTTATAGGCACCTCTTATGAAAGGCTTAGCGGACGTGTAAACCTCGACCATAAAGTCAGTGATAAACTGGATTTGGGTATCAGCTTTGGTGCCTCATACGCCCTTAACAACAGGGTGGAGGGAGACCAGTCACTGAACGCCCCGCTTGCCAACGCCATAGCAAACCCGTCGATATATCCGGTTTATAACCAGGATGGTTCGTACAATGAAGGGGCTCCATTTGCAAACCCTGTTGCAATAGGCAAAGAGGCGATCAACGAAGCCCATAATTTCAGGACTATCGGAAATATGTTTGCAAACTACCGGATACTTGACAACCTTACATTCAACACAAAATGGGGGTTTGACTATTTAAGCCTCAGGGAGCACAGCTATGATCCTGCCACTACAAGGCAGGGTGCCAGATCCAATGGTATCGGTCTTGAAGGACAGAACAACGTGCTTAATATTGTGTCCAACAATACACTTAGGTATCTGAACACTTTTGCTGGCTATCACAATGTTGAACTCATGGGGGGCTACTCCTTTGAACTTTTTCAAAGAAGGAATTCTTTTATTAGGGGAGTGGACTTCCCGAACCCATACTTCCAGTATATAAGTGAAGCGGCAACCATATCCGGGGCATCGGCAAATGCGACCGACAGGGGTCTTAACTCTTTTTTTGGGCAGCTTAGATACAATTACGACTACAGGTATATCCTCTCATTTACTTCCCGCTATGATGGCTCTTCCCGTTTCGGAGACGAGAACCGCTACGGATTTTTCCCGGCTGCTTCAGTTGCATGGAGAATGTCGGAGGAG
>PWNY01000262.1 GCA_003557805.1 Bacteroidales bacterium
CTGAGTGATGAGGGTGGTGCAGGTTCATGGGTCGCTGCAATAATGAAGCAGTTTTTGATGCCTGATATGGAGGAGCTTGAAAAGCTTCGCAGGTTCTTCAATGAAGTTATGTGGGGCCGCATTCAGTACTCTGAAGGTGAATACCAGTATGGTGTACGCAAGAGCCTGTTCTATTATGAACCTGATGAAATGCCTGAAGGTACCTACAGTGAAGATATAAACTACGGTACCTGGTCGGCATGGCCACGTTCTGAAGCTGAATCGCCGGGACGTTCCTATAACTATCCTCACGTTGCTGCTGCGCACTGGGTATTTTACCGCCTGTCAAGGGACTATGATGGCTTTATCTATGAAAGAGATTGGGAATGGTACCTGGAGCACGCCTATCACACTGCAATTGCGATGGTGGAGCTGGCGCCCTGGTATGCTCAGTGGGGCCAGATGGAAGGTACGATATTCCTGATGATCCTCCATGACCTTTACAGGGAGGGAATGACTGACCTTGCAGAGTCAATGGAGGCAGCCATGAAAGAAAGAACTGATCGCTGGGAAGCCATGAACTATCCTTTCGGAAGTGAGATGCCGTGGGATTCAACTGGACAGGAAGAGGTATACGGATGGACAAAGTATTTTGGATATGAAGACAAGGCACAGGTAACACTTAATTCTATTCTTGCATATATGCCGACTGTTCCTCACTGGGGCTATGATGGCAGTGCACGCAGGTACTGGGATTTCGTTTATGCAGGCAAACTAACCAGGATAGAGAGGCAGATACATCACTACGGTTCTGCCCTCAACGCTATACCTGTCCTATCTGAGTTCCGTGAAAACCCGGATGATTTCTACCTGCTTCGCGTGGGTCATGCCGGTACAATGGGAGGCATTGCAAACATAACAAAAGAAGGTTTTGCTCCGGCTGCATTCCATTCATACCCCTCAACCCTTCGCATTGATGGTATAAATGGTGATTACGGCCCGGGATTTTTTGGATATTCAGTTAATACCGCAACCTACGTTAAAGAGCATGATGAGTTTGGCTGGCTGGGTTATAGCGGCTCTGTTGAGCAGAACGGTGACTGGATTACTGTCACTCCTACCAATTCTGCACGCTCAAGGGTTTACATTGCAAGCCTGGGTCTTTGGCTAACCCTGGATGCCGGTAAATTTGAAAGTGTTGAGTTCAACACTTCAAATGGTCAGGTAAGGGCACATCTGGATCCCGCTACAGAAAACCTTACAAATGCAGTGTTGCGTATTGAACAGCCTGCGCAGGTACCGGGAGTGGGTGAATATTCACCTGTTTCATCATTCTCTTCCTTAAGGGATGCATACGTCGTTCCTCTTGAAGCACAGAGAACAACTGTTGAATTAAGATATTAATATAACAGCAGGGCTTTTGCCTTGATTAGGTTTATTAATAAAACCAAATAAAAAGTTCAGCTATTGCTGAATTATGAACCAGGCAGGTTGCAGGCAGGTTCCCCGGAGGGAACCCGGCCTGCTTCCTGAACCTTAAATATGGTATAGGTATCTTTCCGGTTTTCCGGGGGATACCTGTACCATTATACTGATTATATGCAATAAGGTATTTCTACCTGTAGCCTGTGATTTAAAAATTTGGCTGGCTGTTAGGATAAATTGTGCATCATTGCGAGATCTTTAAATAATCATTCTCCGCAAGGAGTAAAAACCAAACAACATGATTAAAAAAGTACAAAACATTAAAACGCTGATACCGTTAATTTTTTTGCTTGCCGTTCTTTCAGGATGTGCTGAAAAGAGTGTAGACAAGGACTATCCGATCCGTTCACAGCCATTTACACAGGTGGAGGTTCAGGATGACTTCTGGGGCGGAAGGATAAGCACAAATCATCAGGTAAGCATCCCGGTTTCACTTCATCAGTCTACCATAACCGGAAGGATTAAGAATTTTGAGATCGCAGGTGGGCTTGCCGAAGGTGATTTTCAGTCAGATGCACCTTTCGACGACTCAGATGTATTCAAGATAATTGAAGGGGCCAGCTACTCTCTGCATATGTTCCCCGACCCTGAGCTGGAAGCATTTATTGATACACTTATATGGAAGATAGGTATGGCTCAGGAGGACAATGGTTATCTTTACACCTGGCGCACTATACACGGTGACGATTCACATGACTGGATAGGCAGCCGCAGGTGGGAAAGAACGCATGTCATGAGCCATGAGCTATACAATATGGGACATATGTATGAGGCCGCAGTTGCGCATTACCGGCTTACAGGCAAAAGGGATTTTTTGGATATCGCCATAAAAAATGCCGATCTGATCCTTGAGGAGATCGGACCAGGGAAGTTTGAAACATACCCGGGTCACCAGGGGATAGAGATAGGTCTTGTAAAGCTTTACCTGGTAACAGGTAACAGGGATTATCTTGAACAGGCAAAGTATTTTCTTGATGCCAGGGGGCATGACCATATTGGTGAGCCGCCTTTCTGGCACGGGGAGCCAAGGACATATGACCAGGCGCACAAACCGGTTACCGAGCAGACCGAAGCCGTGGGACATTCTGTAAGGGCCCTTTACATGTATGCCGGTATGGCCGATGTAGCCACCCAGACAGGGGACAGGGAATATATTGATGCAATTGACCGGTTGTGGGAAGATGTCACCTATACAAAATTTTATGTTACAGGGGGTATTGGTTCACAAAGAGGGCACGAAGGCTTTGGTCCTGCTTTTGATCTTCCAAATGTGTCGGCATATTGTGAAACTTGCGCCGGTATAGCAAATGTGTTTTGGAACCACAGGCTTTTCCTTTTGCATGGGGATGCAAAATACATCGATGTAATGGAAAGGTCTTTGTACAATAACGTGCTTTCGGGGGTTGCACTCACCGGGGACCGGTTTTTCTATCCCAATCCCCTGGAATCTCACGGGCAGCACCAGAGAAGCGAGTGGTTCGGCTGTGCCTGCTGCCCCTCTAATGTTACCCGCTTTATTCCCTCAGTCCCAGGCTATATATATGCCCAGGATGAAGAAAAACTTTATATGAATCTTTATGTAAGCAGCGAGACCGAATTTGAGGTTAACGGCGGCAATGTAGGAATTAAACAGACCAGCACACTTCCCTGGAGTGGTAATGTAAAACTGGAGGTAAACCCTGTTAATCCCGTCGATATCAGTCTTCACCTCCGAATACCAGGATGGGCGCAAAACGAGGTAGTGCCAGGAGATCTCTATTCATTTGAGAATGATGCAGGCTCTGAGCCACTGGTAGCAGTGAACGGAGAGACTGTTCCTCTTGATACCCGTAATGGCTATGTTGTAATTGAACGTGAATGGGCTGCCGGAGATATAGTGGAGCTCGAGTTTCCGATGGATATAAGGTATATATCTGCACGCCCCGAAGTTAAGGCCAACGAGAACAGGATCGCCATACAGAGGGGGCCATTGGTTTATGCTGCCGAATGGCCCGACTTCGATGATCATTCAGTGCTTGATCTTATTGTTGACAAAAACAAGGAACTCTATGCAGAGGAACATTCAGATGAAGTGCTTGGAAACCTTGTGCTGATAAGGGGCATGGCTGAAGGCAGCAGATACCTTGATGACGGAAGCATAGAGGTCTCAGAAAAGGAATTGACCCTGATACCCTATTATGCCTGGGCGCATCGCGGTACAGGCCAGATGGCTGTTTGGTTGCCAGAAAACATTGAGGCCGCAAGACCGCGCCCTGCTCCAACTATTGCCCTGAACAGCACTATAAAAGCATCGCACCATACAGTGGCTCTATCGGCGATCAACAACCAGTCAGTTCCTGGAAGTTCAAACGACCCTGCTTTTACCAATTACCACTGGTGGCCAAGAATGGCACAGACTGAGTATATTATATATGAATTTGAAAGACCTGAAACTGTATCAACTTCACAGGTTTTCTGGTTCGATGACGGCCCGTCAGGAGGGTGCCGTGTTCCTGAAAGCTGGCAGATACTCTACAGTTCAGAAGGGGAGTGGATACCAGTAGATAACCTTAGCCCTTATGAGATAAAGAAAGATGAAATGAATGAGGTGCGTTTTGAAGCTGTGGAGACGGATGCACTTAAACTTGAGGTGAGGTTGCAGGAAAATTATTCATCCGGACTGTATGAATGGGCTGTAAAGTAGAGGCAATTGACTGTTTTATAAATAATTATTATTAACAAAAAAGCTTTTCCCTATGAAGACGATTCGCCTTCTTTTAATTGTATTTCCGGCCCTGTTGATTTTCCATTCATGCCAGGTGGCCGATGATGATTATCCAAAGAACCTCGCTGTTGTTGCCGAATCATCCAGCTCACTTTATGGTCAGTGGGTAATGCCGATGAATGATGGACAGACTCCTGCACGTTCGATTAACTGGACACTGCAAATGAGGATGCAGGATCCTGAACCGCAATGGATTGAATACACCTGGCAGCAACCGGTCAACACCGAAAAGATCGTACTGCATCTGTGGGATTATGAAGATGACATCCCGCTGCCCCAGGAGTTCAGTATCTCCTATTGGGACGGGAATGATTTTGTGCCCTTTTATTCAGTATCAAGGGATCAGATGAAGATAAATGAAAATGACACCATAAGGTTTGAGCCTGTTGAAACTGACAGGCTGCGCCTGGTAACGGAGAGTGCATCTCTTTTCCCTGCAAACGTACTGGAATGGGAGGTACACCAGCTACCTGGGTCACCCGATCACCCCCCTCTTGTTGATGCAGGTGTTGACCGTGATGTAATGGTAGGTGGTGATACTTACCTGTCAGGAGAGGTAAAATCAGTTGGTGACAATTACAGGGTGCGCTGGAGTGTTGAGTCCGGACCCGGACGGGTAAGTTTCGGTGACCGTAATTCACTCGAGGCAACAGCAAGTTTTTCTGAACCCGGTGACTATGTAATTAAGCTTACTGCAACAGAAGGCCGCCGTCTTGAGTCGGCCGGGACGCTGAAAGTAAAGGTACATGACATGCCTGATAAGGCCTATCTCCAGAAGGTGCGCACTACACATTTTAGTGTCGATAATCCAATTTGGAGCCAAAGGCTAAGGTCGATCATGGTTACCTGGATACCCTATGTAATTGATCAGCTGACTGATCCTGAGGTCAGAACCGGTGGCATAGACAACTTCATTGAAGCGGCAAAGGCACTCAGGGGTGAGCCCCATGGTGAACACAGGGGGCTTGTATTCTCAAATGCGTATGTGTTGCAGACAATTGAATCAATGTCTCTTGCGCTGATGGTCGATCCCCAGGGTGACCAGGAAATAATCGCCGCACAGAGGCTGATGGAAGAAACTCTCGAAGACTGGATCCCAAAGGTGCTGGCTGCACAGGAGCCCGACGGGTACCTGCAGACAGCTTACACACTTCGTGATCCAGAGCAATGGGAAGAGAGATGGTGGCCTCGCCAGAGAAGGGCACATGAGGGTTATATTGCAGGCTACTTCATGGAGGCTGCTGTTGCTCACTTTATGCTTACCGAAGGAAATGACCGCAGGCTTTATGATGCTGCAAAAAGGCTTGCAGATTGCTGGTATGATAATATCGGCCCAGGGAAAAGGGAGTGGTATGATGGCCATCAGGGCATCAAACAGGCCCTTGTGAGGTTTGCCAGGCTTGTTGAAGAGGTAGAGGGTGAAGGCACTGGAGAGAGATATATACAGCTGGCCGATTTCCTTTTGGACAACAGGGATGGCGGAAGCCAGTATGATCAGAGCCATATCCATCCTGTTAAACAGTATGAGGCGGTTGGTCATGCCGTAAGGGCGGTATATTCATATAATGCAACTGCGGAACTTGCCGAAGAGACAGGTAATATTGACTACTACAGTGCTGCAATGTCGGTTTGGAACAATATCGTGAATAAAAAATATTATCTTACAGGAGGTATAGGAAGCGGTGAAACATCAGAAGGCTTTGGCCCTAACTATTCACTTCGTAACAACAGCTATTGTGAATCATGTGCCAGCTGCGGCATGATTTTCTTCCAGCATACAATGAATTCAACCTACCATGCCTCCAAATACGCGGATCTATACGAGGAAACCCTTTACAATGCGCTTCTGGGATCAATGGATCTTGCCGGTGAAAGGTATTATTATCCAAACCCCCTCACAGAAAGAAGGACACGCATTACATGGCACAATTGCCCCTGCTGCGTTGGAAATATCCCAAGGACTTTGCTTATGATACCTACCTGGACATACCAGAAGAGTGATGAAGGTGTATTTGTCAACCTGTTCATTGGCAGCACAGTAAATGTCGGAGATGTTGGTGGCACAAACGTGGAAATGGTTCAGCAAACAGATTACCCGTGGAGCGGTGATGTGTCAATTACCGTAAACCCTGAAAGAGCAGCAGAGTTTACTGTTTTTGTGCGTATACCTGACAGAAATACCAGCGAGCTTTATGATGCGGTACCTGATGTGAGCGGTTATAAGTCCATACTGGTTAACGGAGAAAGCATTCAGCCTGAAACCATCAATGGATATGCTGTTATTACCCGCAGTTGGGAGGCTGGTGACAAGATTGATGTCAGCCTTCCCATGGAGATACAGAGAGTTACATCTATTGACAAGGTAGAAGCAAACAGGGGTAAGGTTGCCTTCAGGTACGGGCCGCTGGTATACAATGTTGAAGCCTATGATAATGATGATATTGAGAAACCCGTGAGCCTTGACCCGTTGAGCATTGAATGGAGAGGCGATTTGCTGAACGGTGTAATGGTAATTAAGGGGAAATGGGCTGATGGTTCACCCCTTGTTGCTATTCCTAATTATACCCGTACCCAGAGAATCAGTCGTACGGAAGGAGAAAGCCCTGTCTATTCAAGGGTATGGATTCACAAAGAATAAACCCTGCCCGGTTTATGGTTCCGCAGGGTAAATGATGATATTTTAACCGTCTATGAACAGAAAGTCTGTTTTTCTTTTCCTTTGGGTTTTACTGCATGCGGGGTGTTCTGAAGATACCCGTGAGTATGTAAAGCCTTCGGAGCCATCTATTGACATGATCAGTATCACCGGCGGATACTGGTATGATGCAATGGAAAGAAAAAGAGACTATCTGAACTATCTGGATGCAGACAGGTTGCTCTTTCATTTCAGAAAGGTAGCCGGGATTCCAACAGATGCTAAAGAGTATGGTGGCTGGGAGATGGAGTGGCGTGAACTCAGGGGCCACTCCATCGGCCACTACCTCTCTGCTGTTTCCCGCATGTCCCTCCTTACAGGCGATACTGCCCTTTTTGAAAAGGGAGACTATATTGTCAGGGAATTAAGAAGGTGCCAGGAAGAGATAGGAACGGGATACTTAAGTGCATTTCCTGATGAATACCTGGACAGGGTTGAGAACATAGAAAGTGTCTGGGCGCCATATTATACACTGCATAAAATTGTGGCAGGCCTGTTTGATTTTCATGTATACTTTGGCAGTGAAACAGCTCTTGAAACGGCACTGGACCTTGTCCATTATCTTCACAGAAGAATTGATCCGCTGGGCAGGGAGCATTTCCAGGAGGTCCTGGACAATACTGAACAGGGTGGGATGAATGAGGCGCTCTGGAATATATATGCAGAAACAGGTGATACCATAAGCCGGTCGCTTGCCCTTGCATTTTACCAGGAAAGCTATTTTGACCCATTGGCTGAGAAAATAGACCACCTGAAGGGTTATCACTCAAATTCCTTTATCCCAAATGTTGTTGGTGTTGCCAGGGAGTACGGTATAACAGGTGATAGAGAGAAAAAAGAGATATCTGAATTTTTCTGGAAACAGGTAGTTGAGGCCCGTTCATTTGTTACCGGTGGGACAAGTAACAGTGAACACTGGAACTCAGACCCATACCATATGCATACCGAGACCGGTCCTGCGGCTCACGAGTCCTGCTGCACCTATAACATGATAAGGTTATCGGACCTTTTATGGAGTCTTTCCGGTGATATTAAGTACCAGGACTATATTGAAAGAGCCCTTACAAATGGAATTCTCCCAACCCAGAACAGGGAGACAGGGATGTCCATGTATTACGTTTCAATGGATCAGGGGTATTACAAAACCTGGGGCGTTCCGGATTCCTCATTCTGGTGCTGTACCGGTACCGGTATGGAGAACTTTTCCCGTATAGCTGAATATATTTACGGAACCATCGATGACCGCCTGTACGTTAACCAGTTTGTCCCTTCGACATACACTGATCAAAAAAACGGTTTCACAATCAAACAAAAAACCTCCATGCCGGAAGGGGACAGGCTCAGTTTAGAGGTCAATAACAGTGGTCCTCTGGCGCTTAAAATTGCTGTCAGGATCCCGTCCTGGAGCGGTAATGAATACTCAGTCAGTTTAAACGGTGAGAGCATTGATTTCAGGCCGTCACCAGGGTCATACCTGATGATTGACAGGGTGTGGCAGGATGGTGACCTGTTGGATATTGTATTTAAACCACAGCTCTGGTATTCTCTTCTGCCCGTTACAAATGAGTATGTGGCATTTGGTTACGGGCCTGTAGTCCTTGCAGCCCGTTTTAAGGATGCAGGTGTTGGCGATGATCTGAGGCACCGTTACGGGCCATATGATGGCGAGCCGGTTGAGGTTCCACCTGTGAGCTTTGACCCGCAAAATTTATGGAATTATATTACGGATATTAACAGAGATAAACGGCATTTTACCGTTATTACACAGGCAGCAGAGGTGATAGATCTTGTTCCATTGTACGAGATACACAATGAACACTTTTCTGTCTATCTCCCGCTTCTTTATTAATACGCTATTAATACACTTTAAAAGGAAGATTTTATGTTAAATCAAAAAACTCATGGGGTTATTAAAAATGGCAGGATGTCTGCAGTATTTAGTTCAGCTGTTCTGCTTATTGTAATTTTGCTTAATTCCAATGTATACGGGCAGAACATTCTGGACAAGCAGAAGATGCTCGACCGTTTTGACTTCTGGTACATCCAGGACTGGGAGTGGTATAAGGAGAATATCCCCTTCCTTGAGACTCCTGACAGGGAGATAGACAAGACATATTATTACCGCTGGGAGATTGTCACCGTGCACCAGGTATACGGTTCTCCCGAAAGCGGATATGCAAGTACCGAGTTTATATCGCGTCCATGGTGGTCTGGTGCTTACGGTACAATTTCATGCCCTGTGGGTCACCAGATATACGATATGAGGTGGCTTCGAAACAGCAGGTATGTGAAGGATTACTCCAGGTTCTGGTTCAGGGATCCGGGATCCCAGCTGCATGACTACACTAACTGGCTGGGTGATGCTATATGGCAGACATACAAGGTAAACAGGGATTTTGACTTTGCAACAGGTCTTCTAAATGACCTCGTGCAGGATTATTACAGGTGGGAAGATGAGCGCTGGGTTGAAGAGGAGGGCATGTTTGCATGGAACGGCATGCGCGATGGTATGGAGACAAACATTAACAGTCGCCAGACTCCTGGCTGGTTTGATGGAGCACCCGGCTACCGCCCGACACTGAACAGTTATATGTGGGCACATGCGAATGCAATAGTCAATATAGCTGAACTCATACATGACAACTCAACTGCTGAAGAGTTCAGGAGAAAGGCTGACAGGATAAAATCTAATTTCCAGGAAAAAAACTGGGACCCCGGCAGGGAGTTCTTTTTTCACCGCTTCAGGGATGATGAGGTAACGGCAGATGGCACTGATACCATAAGGGCAAATACCCTCACATACGAAACCGGCCAGCATGCCGGCAGCCCTCACGGCAGGGAGCTCCACGGATACATACCGTGGTATTTCGGGATGCCTGATCCGGGATATGAGTCGGCCTGGCAGTTTTTAATGGACCCGGAATATTTCTATGCCGACTTTGGTCCGACTACCGTGGAACAGAACGACCCCCTTTTCCATATATCACCACACTGCTGTCAGTGGAGCGGTAACTCATGGCCCTTTGCGACCACACAGACGCTCAAGGCAATGGCAAGACTGCTCACTGATTATGAACAGGACTATGTATCCCGCGAGGATTATCAGGATCTTTTCAGGATATATGCTCTGACCCACAGGCGTGACGGAAAACCTTTCATTGGTGAGGCAGTGCACCCTCACACAGGCTCATGGGACGGACACGACCATGTTGGCCACAGTGAACACTATTATCACTCTGCTTATGTCGACCTTGTTATAAATGACCTTATAGGTCTCAAACCCCAGGCAGGTGACTCGGTTGTCATCGATCCGCTTGTACCAGAAGAATGGGACTATTTTTGCCTGGATGATGTTATGTACCACGGAAGAAGGCTGTCTGTACTCTGGGACAGGGATGGATCCAGGTATAATGCCGGTGCGGGGCTCCAGGTTTTTGTAGATGGCGTGTCAGTTGCTTCAGCCCCTGAGATACAGAGGCTGGTGGCTAGCGTTGAATACAGGCCACAGGAAGATTGTATGCAAAAGGTAAACTATGCTGTTAATAACAGTGACCGTTATTATCCCAGGGCAATTGCTTCCTTCCCGGGCATTGAGCACCCAGTGAGCAAGATAAATGACGGCCAGAAGTGGTATTTTACTTCAACCACCAATCAGTGGAGCAATATCTATTCAGAAGCAGAAAAAGACTGGTGCGGGGTTGATTTCGGTGACAAGCGTATAATAGATGAGGCGATCATATATTTTGTTGACAATGGTGAGGATATCAGGGTGCCGGAGTCATATTTGCTGGAATACTGGGATGGTGAGACCTGGATGGAGGTTAAGGGACAGAAAAGGCAGTATCCTGCCGCAAAGGGAAACAGGGGTAACCGCATTAGCTTCCCTGAGGTTGAGACTGCTAAACTAAGGATATTGCTCAGGACTCAGGATGGATACTATGTGGCGGTCAGTGAGTTTGAGACATGGGGCACTCCACTTTTGCCGGTGTCGGTACCAGAAGATATACAAACTGACAATATTGCATTTCATACAGGTGCCACTGCATCTGCATCTTACACCTCACGGTTTGATAATGTTTCATCGGTTATTAACGGGAGTATTAATCCAGCCAGGCGCTGGACAGCTTTTGAATCCCCCAATGATGAGGACTGGGTAAGGATAGACCTTGACAGTCCGGGCAAAGTACACACTGTCCATCTCTTTTTATACAGTGACGGTGGTAATGTAACATTACCGGACAGCTTTAAAATACAGTATCTTGAAAACAACCGGTGGCGGGATGTAGAGGATGTAAGGCGAATACCGGAAGAAACTATAGAAAATGCACTGAATATAATAAGCTTCCGTGAGGTTGAAACTACCGGTATAAGGGTTGTCTTAAGGCATCCCCCGGGAGATTCATACGCCGGCATTTACGAAATAGAGCTTTATGGAAACAATCAATAAGTAATCACCTATTATTCATTTTTACTTTTTACTGTTATGAGAATCAAATCCTTATTAATATTTATTTTTTTATCTGCACTGAGCCTGAAGTTGTCAGCCGGTGATAATATTGCGCCATTTGCTGAAATATCAACTTCTCATGTGTCTCCATGGGAAACACTCGAGGCTTTAAATAACGGGGCCAACCCATCTTCTTCTTCCGATAACTCAGAGGGAGCATATGGAAACTGGAGTGGAGGTGACGGTGGTGTGTGGAACTGGGTTCAATATGAATGGGATTCCCCATATATTATTGACAGGTCAGAAATTTACTGGTGGACAGACGGTGGAGGTATACAGATACCCGATACCTCTTATATAGAGTACCTTGACCCTGTAAGCGGTGAATGGGAAATTGTTCCCGGCCACAGTGGTTTCGTAAACGAATTGAACAATTGGAGCGTGGTTTCTTTTGGGCCGGTTGCAACAACAGCCATCCGTTACCATATGATGAGCCATACCGAGGCTACTGGTATTCTTGAATGGAGGGTGTTTGGTGTGCCTTATGAACAGGATGTTTCAGGAACAACCCTGGATGTATCTCCGGAACTTGCACCCGGTGTGACATCGACGGCTACGTTAACCGCCATTGACAGCCAGGGAGAGGTACGGCCTGAATATGTATTCCTTGCAGATATTACGGTTCACAATAACCTTGGAGGGGAGACAGGAGTCGATGAGGAGTATGTCATTAACGGGCAAACCATAACCGGGTCTGTTGAAGGAATGGAACTTACCCCCACTGACAGTGAGGGGGTCACCACTTTCGATATCGAACTTCCACAGGAAATTGACCCAACGGATGGAATAACCATCGATATTAAATGCATGGATGGGCTTATATTAATCGCTTCAATTGAATATATTGTACCAGCTCTTGAATCCCCTGTGCTTATAGCTGACGGATCCAACCCCACTGTTGAGGATCATGTGGAGATTAGTTTTGAGGACGATCCCCAGTGGAGGAGCATGGTGAATCAGGTCAGGGCAGGCGGATATGTTCTGTCTGAAGGTGATGATTTTTCTCTTGAACCAGGCATGCTGACACTGATACCGCAGGGAGGTAACCCCGGTCTTACCTTCAGTGGTACAAGGCTTGTTGAGGTCAGCGCTCCAGGCTATGCAACTGCTTCAGTTGAGCAGAATATTCTACCAGGGTCATTGAGTGAGGAAAAGAGCATTGCATATTCTGAAAGGAATCTTTTCAGAGGGGCTAGAACCGATATTGTGGCAGTGGTGTCCGATATTTACGGTAACCCTGTCAGCGGACATAATATTGTTTATGATATTCTGGTCACCAACGAAGATGGAACCACCCAGGAGGTTTACACCGTGGATGGACAGGAGGTTAGCTCTAATACTGAAGGCTTTGAAATGACGGCGACTGATAATGCAGGTCAGTCCAGTATATCAATCGAAATACCGCTTCAGGTTGATCTTGGAGATGGTATAAGCATAATAATGAAGTTTGAGGATGGCAGGGAATTCGCTGAGGTTAGCTACGTCAGGACTGAA
>PWNY01000411.1 GCA_003557805.1 Bacteroidales bacterium
AACAACACATCCTCCTCAACATGTGTTATAATGGTGTTTTTCGTGGTCATTGCCGGCCTCATAATGGTGTCGGATTCGTTGATCTCAATCCTCACCTCAAATACCCTGGCGTCCTGGTTGGGCCTCTGTTCTCCGATATTCGCAACCTCGGTTACAAAGCCTGTAAATGTCCTGTCGGGAAAAGCATCCACCACTACCTCGGTGGGCTGGTTTGTTTTTATCTTGCTGATATCAATCTCGTTTACATAAGTTCGTGACAACATTACCGAGAAGTCAGGCAGTGTTGCAACTGTATTGTCCCATGCATTTATCTGGGAGCCAACGCCAAAACGGGTGCCATCCAAGTTTCGGCGATAAATTACCATGCCATCCTTGGGGGCATATATATCGAACTGCTCCATTACCTCAAGCATATCCTGGTAGCGCCTCCTTACCTGGTTCAGCTGTGCGGTTGTTTCGTTCATCCTGGCTTCTGCCTGCTCCCTGCGAAGATCATAATTTTGAAGAGCCTGGTTATATGCACGTTCAGCCTTTTCAAGGTTTATTTCAGCCTGTCTTATCGCAGCCGGCGGTTCATATTGAGACTGCTCAAGGGCGATTTGGGCCTCTTCATAGTTAAACTGCAGGTTTATAAGGTCATTCCTGGTGTTACGCATCTCCATTGTGGTGTCTAACTGCAGCTGAATATAGCTCTGTTCAAGCCTTTCCAGCTGGTCCTCCCTGTCAAGTATACGGTTGCTTATATCGGTCCTGTCAAGGGTTGCCACCCAGTCACCTGCCTGTACAATTGTGCCTTCAGGTACCATCTCTGCTATCTGGGCATTATGGACCCCTACCTGGCGCAGCCTTGACGGCCCCTGGATATCCTCAGAGTTCTTCGCCTCCAGTTCCCCGCTTGTATAAACACTTATGTTAAAATCACCCCTTGTAACATCAACCCTGATGGGTTCGTAAGGAATACTTTCGCTCCTTAATATTAGCCACAGGCCCGCAACGATTATTATACCTGCAGAGATCAGAATATGCTTCTTGTACTTCATTTTTTTTGTGTTTTCTTAACCTTAAACAATAATAGAACCTTCTTTAATTTGCCATTAAATTAGACTCTGCTGCCCCTTTAAGGTTTAATGTGTTTATTAAAACAATCTCTTATTTTTCGTTAAGACTTAATTTCACCCAGGCCGGACAGTGGTCCGAGTGTTTTACCCCCGGCATAATACCGCCATCCGCCAGTGATGGCTGCAGTATATCACTGACCATATTGTAATCGATGCGCCAACCCAGGTTGCGTTGCCGGGCATTTGCCCGCCAGCTCCACCAGGTATACTGGTTGGGGCTTTGATTGAAATGGCGGAATGAGTCGGTAAAGCCTGTTTCCAGAAAGCGGCTGATCCATGTCCTCTCTTCCGGGAGGAAGCCGGATACATTTGCATTCCTTACCGGGTCGTGTATATCAATCTCCCTGTGGCATATGTTGAAATCACCGCTTATCACAAGCTTTGGTCTCTTTTTTTTCAGATCATTGATATACAGCAAAAAGTCGTCAAGCCAGTCCATCTTGAAAAAGTGTCTTTCCTCACTGCCACCTCCGTTTGGGTGGTAAACACTGATAATGCTCAGGTCGTCAAAATCAGCACGCATGAACCTGCCTTCAATGTCATACCGTTCAATACCCATGCCAAATTCAACATTATCGGGTTCCGTTTTGCTTATTATTCCCACCCCGCTATATCCTCTGCGTTTTGCCGAATGCCAGAATGACTGGTATCCTTTTTCTTCCAAAAGCCCTGAAGGGATCTGTTCCGGATGTGCCTTGCTCTCCTGTATACAGATAACATCAGGTAACTCCTCTTCAATCCATTCATAAAGCCCCTTTTGAATTGCAGACCTTATACCGTTCACATTATAGCTTATTATATACATAGGCTTAAACTGGTTCTGTTTTTCAGCCCGCAAAGATAATAATAAGCAAGGTGCGGTTCTCCCTTTAAATGAATATTTTTGCAGTTATACCGCGGCATTCTGGCCCCCTGCAGATCAAATCAAATAACCAAAACAGGTATTCATGCGGGGAGTGGTTTCAGGCCACGGTCAACCATTATAATAAACGTAATTCAAAAACCCTTTGTTCATGGAAATACCCTTGCATCTTAAAGGCAACAAGAAAAAAACCGTTCAAAAAGAAGATACGGCTCTTGAACACGGTTCAGGTAATCTGTTGGTCTATGCCACACCCGCAATGATTGCACTGATGGAGAATGCCGCCCAAAAGAGCGTTTCAGAACTTCTTCCCGGTGGCTTTACAACGGTTGGTACCGGGATCAGTATAAAGCACATAAAGGCAACACCTGTGGGGTTAAATGTGGAGGCGGTAAGCGAACTGCTCGAGCATGACGGCAGAAAGCTGGTGTTTTCAGTTGAAGCCTTCGATGATAACGGAAAGATAGGCTTCGGGACCCATACCCGCTACATCGTTGAGGAGAAAAAGTTCCTGGATTCAATATAGCGGGCATTGGGTAAATGCAACCGCGCATACCTGCTACTCTTCTCCCTGCCTTATTCGGTCAGCCTGGTTCTGTGCCTCTTCAAGAATGTTTTCGGCCCGCCTGCCGGCTTCTGCTTCAAGCTGTGAAGCCCTTCTGTTCGCCTCAGAGATGAGGGCTTCGCCGGCTCTTCTTGCGGCTGCCTCGGCGATAGGTCCACTGGCCTCTTCCAGCAGCCTGTCGGCCTGCTGCCGTGCTTCCTGCCTTATTCTTTCAGATGCATTAGCGGCTTCCCGCCTGACTGCGTCCGCCCGCCTTTCAGCCTCTTCAATTACCCTCCTTGCCCTGTCATCAAGCTCCTGCTGGATCTGTTCACGGGTCTCGTCTATTTGTTCGCGCACCTGTTCTTCGGTCCGTTCAATAACCCTTTCGGCTTCATCCCGGATACGTTCTTCAGTTTCACGTACAATTCTGCCGGCCTCTTCTTCCAGCCTGTTCCTGACAGCATCGACAGCCCCGGGCATACCTATGGAAAATTCCGGCCTGGTGATGGTGCCTCCCACATGTATGTCAATATTAATCCTTTCACCCGGATCAGCATTTATGCCAAGACCTGCTGCCCTTTCAACAAGATCATCAACTACATTCATTGCCCTTGAACCGAACTGTTCACGGGGTATATCAAGGCGCATAACATAATCGATCCTTTGATCGAACCAGGTGGTGCCGCTTACGGCTGCAAGCGAGCTGCCAAACCCGAACTCAAACGGCGGGGTCTCTACCTTGCCGTCGGCAAAGGAAAACCCAAGGGAGAGGTCCCGGATATCAAATTCGTT
>PWNY01000285.1 GCA_003557805.1 Bacteroidales bacterium
GCACCCGCCATGAGTATCATGGAACCCAACCCTGCCAGCACAATACTCATAACAAATTCTCTTTTATTTATGTGTTCAGCTTTCAGATAAATTCTTTTCATTACCTGATTATGAAAATCATAAGAAAGCTGTGCTTCATTTTGTTGCAAAGCCTTTCTGAGAGCTTTATCTTGTTTCATTTTGTTGCTGCTTTATAGTAAACACAATCTTCTTGCGAATTCTGAAAAGTTTTACTTTTACATTTCCCTCACTAAGTTTCATGATGGTTGCAACTTCTTTTACAGGTTTCCCCTGAGTGTAGTAAAGAAACAACAATGCCTTTTCTTCAGGAAGAAGTTTTTGTACGGCCTGCTTAATGCTGTCCAACAACTTTTCATCATTTTCCTGATTGAGGATCTCATCAACTACTTGATCTGGGATTCTATTTATTGTTTTTTCATCAAGATTGAAGGAAACTGGTTTCTTTTTTCGGACTGCTGATATGGCAGTGTTATATGCAATGCGGTAAAGCCACGTAGATATTGCCGACTCTCCCCTAAAAGATCTGATCTTTTGATAAGCTTTGACAAAAACATCCTGGGTCAGTTCTTCCGCATCTTCTTGTGAAGACACTATTTGAATTATCAATGAATGCACTTTAAGTTGATGCTGCTGGAGGAGCTTAGAAAATGCTTCAGGCTCACCGTTACGGATACGGTTTATCAGTTCTTTCTCAATAACAGAATCCATATTGCATCATTTAGACGCAAGAATAATGATTTGGTTACACTAATAAGGAATATTGTCGCTCATTTTCACTTCGTATCGTGGCAAAGTGTAACCATTGGCAAAAATATGCGTCAAAACAGACAAACAAAATACGTTTTTAACAAAACACCTACTATTATGTTAGAATTCATTTTTATACCAGTCATTTTTGGAATTGTAACCTTGGGGGTTTACAAAATTGTGGAACTTTTTGTGAGAAAAAAAGAGCGCTTGATGATGATAGAAAAGCTTGGAGATTTAGAAGAAGGATCTGGATTATTACAGAGGTTCACATTAACACAAAGCCCCAGAAAATCCTACAGTGGCCTTAAGGCCGCATGTTTGTTGATTGGTTTGGGCGTTGGACTGCTCGTTGGCTTTTTAATCAGTTCAAATTGGCCAGCCGATATTCCTTTTGAGTCCAGAATGGCATACCAGGTTAGAGAAACCGTAAACATTATTTATGGAGCATCAGTGTTGCTTTCCGGTGGGCTAGGATTGCTATTGTCATTTTTTCTGGAACAGAAATTCATCAAAAAAGAAAAGAATGATCAAGGTATTTAAATAATTAGCGTTGCGTTGTTTTTCACTTATATGCATTGAAGCCTAATGCTGACAAGGCTTATAGAATGCTTTTGATTTTTTTGATTTCAGAAATATTTTGCCGTTTATGATTTATAAATCACAGATTATTTACACTTAATGTCCCCTACGGGGAATGGGAGAAAATCCCCCATCTTTAGGTAGAGGCTTTAGTTTGAGACTTCTAAATTAGCACTATGCAAAACTACCGCACGACCTCGCATAGTGTATATGACATAAAGTACCACATAGTGTGGATTACCAAGTATCGCAAACCTGTTTTGACGGGCGAGTTGGCCAGACGGGCTCGTGAGCTGATAAGGCATAATTGTAAGAGTTTGGATGTTGAGATCATCAAGGGTCACGTCTCGAAAGACCACATCCATTTGTTTGTTTCGGTTCACCCGCACTTGACAGTGAGCTCTTTGGTGAAGCAACTGAAAAGGAAGAGTTCGTGGAAAATAATGAGCGAGTTCAAAAGCATATCAAGGCAATTCTGGGGTCATCATTTTTGGGTTAGAGGGTATTTTGTTGCGAGTTCTGGAAATGTTACTGATGAGGTCATACTGGAGCACATTGCCGGTCAAGACAAAGAAAAGGAGGACAACGAATTCAAAATCAGCGAATAAAACAAGTCGTCATCTGACGACATCCTTCAAACCCACCGACATTTGTCGGTGGTAGTTTAGTTTCTTAATATCAAAACAACGCAACACTAATGTTGACATAACACTAATGATATTTTTAATACCTTTAAAGTCTTGATATATAAAAACATAAAAAATTCCGATTTATGAAAATAAAGTCTATTGCTTTATCAGGAGCAGTTTTTGCTTTTACAGGTTTGGAATCCAGTGCCAGGGGAATATTCGAGGGACAAGGTGAGGAGAGACCCAATATACTTTTTATTACTACTGATTACCAGGCAGGTGATGATATTCCGTTTAAGACAGAGGTGTTGGATATGCCTCACCTAAAACAACTTACCGAAGAAGGTGTTGTTTTTCAAAATCATTATTGTACGGCTCCTATTTCCATGCCTTCACGCTATACGCTCATTTCTGGCTCATACCCTCATTATCATGGATCAATGGATAACAGTGGCCAATGGTTACCTGATAATACCCCAACGCTGATGGAAGAGTTGGGGAAGGTCGGTTATCATACAGTTGGTGTGGGCAAGATGCATTTTCAGCCATGGGATCGGGAGGCAGGGTTTGATAAGTGGATAAGTGCCGAGAGGAAAGGTAACGTAGCGGCTGATACTAACAGGCGTGATGATTACTATTACCACCTAAAAAATGCAGGCCTTACCCGTTGGGACTACCTTAAAAGACAATCGCAATCTGAAATATATGGTGTTTATCATTGGCCGTTTGCCGATTCACTGCATATTGATGCGTTTGTAGGAGACCAGGCAGCAAGGTACTTCGAAAAGGGAGAAACTGAAGACCCATGGTTTATGTGGCTTTCCTTCAATGGACCACACAACCCATGGGATCCGCCACAAGAGTATACCGAACCTTACCTGGACAAAGATCTTCTCGATGCAATAAAACACGTGGGGGGCGAACTTCAGCAACATCCTTTAGACATTACTACCCTTAGATATAACTATACGCGGCAAGTACCCGACTACCTGGATCGATATCCTGAGAAATGGGACGAATCTATAAACAGAATACTGGCAGGGCACTATGGTGGTCTTTCGTTCATTGACCATCAGCTGGGCAAAGTATTACAGGCCATGGAAAAAAGTGGTGAGCTTGAGAATACAATCATCATCTTCTCTTCTGATCACGGCACCCATTTAGGTGGTCACAACCTTATTCATAAGGGAACCCCATATGAACGATCGGCCCGGGTTCCTTTTATTGTATGGTGGCCTGGCAAGATCCAACCAGGTGTGCGGGAAGGCTTCTCCTCCCATGTAGATTTGATGCCAACTTTACTTGATCTTGCCGGAGCCGATAAAGTCCCGGAAA
>PWNY01000276.1 GCA_003557805.1 Bacteroidales bacterium
CATAAAGGTGTACGTTGCCGAATCTGTTATTGATGGATTAACATCACCGAATTCCCCGAACTGCAGCAAGTCCTGGATCTTGGATGCGGGATCTTGGTTTTTCATGTTCCTATGTTTTTTATTGGTTTTTCAACAAATGTACACGATTTTTTTTCATCCGTAATCAGTCCCCGCGCAATTAAAAAAGCGACGAACCTCTGTTAAAAAATGTACTTTTGCATTATATTAAGGAACCAAAACATTTTTTCTATGTTCACAGGTATAATTGAAACAACTGGCAAGGTTGTCAGGATCGAGAGAGACAGGGGAAACATCCACTTTACAATTAAAACACCCATTGCCTCAGAGCTGAAGGTTGACCAAAGCATTGCCCATGACGGTGTTTGTCTTACTACAGTCAATGTTGACAAGGAAAAGCAGGAGTATACAATAACTGCCATCCAGGAAACCCTTGACAAGACAAATATGCGCAGCTGGAAGGAAGGATATGAGGTAAACCTGGAACGCTGCATGAGGGTAGATGGCCGGCTTGATGGTCACATCGTACAGGGACATGTAGACCAGACTGCAGTCTGTACAAAGGTCGAGGAGCTGGACGGGAGCTGGAAGTTCTATTTCGAGTATGATCCGGGCCCGAAGAACATCACGGTCGAAAAGGGTTCCATATCAGTAAACGGGGTAAGCCTGACAGTTGTCGATTCAGAGCCGAACATGTTCTCGGTAGCCATAATACCATACACATATGATGTCACCAATTTCAGGAACTTCAAACCAGGCTCGCTTGTAAACCTGGAATTCGATGTTATCGGCAAGTATGTAGCCCGCCTTTTGGAACTCCATTTTGAGGCAAAGAAATAAAAAAGGCCGGGCTTAAGTGCCCGGCCCGTAAACATTTTAAAGGCCTTTTACCTAACAAGGCCCCTCTGGCGCAGCAGGGGCTCGATCTCAGGTTCCCGGCCGCGGAAGTCAATATACATCTCCATTGCATCTTTGGTGTTGCCCCTTTCGAGTATATTCTCCCGGAATGAGGCAGCGGTTTCACTGTCATAAACATCACCTGTTTCCCTGAACGCCTCGTAGGCATCGGCATCCAGAAGCCCTGACCACAGGTAGCTGTAATAGCCGGCTGCGTAGCCACCGGAAAATATATGGTTGAAGTGGGTGCTTGCATGGCGGAAATGGATCTCGGGTATCATTCCCTTTCTCTGGATCGTTTGCCTTTCCACAATCCCTGACACCTCATTTAGAATATCATCCCCAAAGGGTGTTGTGATCGTATGGTATTCCATGTCGAGGTAGGTTGACATAAGGAACTCTACTGTTGCAAAACCCTGGTTGAAGTGTGCGCTTGCCACTATCCTGTCCATAAGGTCCTCAGGCATAGGTTCGCCTGTTTCATAATGAAATGCAAAAGTCTCCATTACCTCGGGTTCATTTGCCCAGTTTTCCATTATCTGGGACGGAAGTTCAACAAAGTCTCTAGGCACTGATGTTCCGGCAAGTCCTGGATAATGGACATTTGAAAGCAGTCCGTGAAGGGCATGGCCGAATTCGTGGAAGAAGGTGGTCATCTCGTCATAGGTAAGCAGTGCCGGCCTGGTTGATGTTGGTGGTGAGAAATTACATACAATTGTTATTACCGGGTGGATAAACCTGCCGTCCGGGTCCACCCTCTGGCTTCTGTAGCTGCTCATCCATGCTCCGCCACGCTTTGAATCCCTCGGGTGGAAATCCATATAAAGGATGCCCACGTGTGACCCGCCGGCTTCCTGTACCTCAAACACCTGAACATCCTCATGGTATTTGGGAACATCATTGCGTTCGATGAACTGCAAACCCCAGAGCTTGTCAACTATCATGAAGATCCCGTCGCGCACAGTGTTAAGCTCAAAATACTGCCTTACCTCCTGCTCGTCCAGGTCATATTTCTCGCGGCGCACCTTTTCGGCATAATAACGCCAGTCCCACTGCTGCAGTTCAAAGTCGTAACCGTCTTCATATATCATCTCCTGGAGCTGCTCTGCCTCCTCTTTTGCCAGTGCAATTGCCGGGTCCCATACCTGGTCAACGAAACTCATCACTGTTTCTATATCTCCGGCCATGGTCTCCTCAAGGCTGAACTCTGCGAAGTTCTCATAACCCATCAGCTGGGCCCTTTCGAGGCGCAGGTTGGCAATGTTGGCAAGTATTTCCCTGTTATTGTATTCGTTGTCATTATTGCCGCGGTTAATATATGCCTGCTGCATTTTCTGCCTCAGCTCACGGTTGTCTGCATTGTAAAGGAAAGGCATGACACTGGGATTATGCAGGGTAAATATCCATTTCCCTTCGTGGCCTTCACTGGCAGCCAGGTCAGCTGCAGCCTCAATTGAGGATTCCGGGAGGCCTGCAAGGTCTTCCTCGTTCTCGACAACCATTTTAAATGTATTTGTCTCGCCAAGCACATTCTGCCCGAACTGAAGTGTCAGCCTTGACAGCTCGGTGTTTATCTCCCTGAGACGCTCCTGCTTGTCTGAAGGAAGGTTTGCCCCGCTGCGCACAAATCCCTTGTGCGTCTCTTCCAAAAGGCGCATCTGTTCATCATTAAGGCCGAGCTCCTGACGTTGTTCATAGACTGTTTTTACCCTGTCGAAGAGGTCCAGGTTGAGCCTTATGTTGTCTGAGTGGTTGGAGAGCTTTGGCGACATCTCCTGTGCAATGCCCTGCAGCTCATCCGATGTAAGGGAGGAGTTGAAGTTATAAAATACACTTAGCACCCTGTTGAGCATCTCACCAGAATACTCAAGGGCCTCAATTGTGTTCTCAAATGTCGGAGGGGCAGGGTTGTCGATAATTGCCTGTATCTCCTCTTCATGTTGGTTTATCCCCTCAAGTATTGCAGGTTCGAAATGGGCGTTCTCAATAAGGTCAAATGGCGGAACGCCAAACGGGGTGTCGTAGTCGCTGAAGAAAGGGTTCTCCTCCTCAGCAGGTGCGCACGATGCCAGCAAAAACAGCGGCAGGATCATGATTAAAAGATACTTTTTCATGTTGTAAGTTTTTTTGGTTTGCGATTTAGCTTTTCAAGTATCAAATTTACATCAATTTTTTTCATCCCGGGTGTATCTTATTCGCAAATGTCAGGTTTGAATAAACTTTTCCAAGAAAAAGCACGGGACGGCACAGAAATTGAGGTTTATAATACAGCCAATAAAAAAGGAGGTGCATCATGAAATTCCCTGCAGTTCTATTTGTTGCGTTTTTTTTGTTTGCTTTTTCCCCATATGCCAATGGTTCGACCGGTGATACGCTGGATCTGGCCGCAGTTGGTGA
>PWNY01000158.1 GCA_003557805.1 Bacteroidales bacterium
ATACGAATACGGGATCCTCTATCGCTGTTCCCTTGTGGGTGCATTCAACTGAACCGTCAGGATCACAGGTTATATCGCCGATGACCGTCAGCTTCGGCCGCTTGCCATTGAAAAGCTCTTCAAGGTAATCTTTGGTTACTATGCGGGGATAGCGGCTGTCCCAGTACATGCAGTTCATCAGTACCGTCAGGTGGGGCAGGTATTGCTCAAATATGTTTTTGTAGCTAGCCGGATTGTTATAATAATCCTCAAGATCAAACTTTTTCCCGTCTTTCCTGGCCGAGAGATGCTCTTCCTTGAATATAACCTTGTAGATAATGTTGGATGGGATATATTTCCTCTTGCTCAGGCTTAAAAGCTGCCTGGGGGTTATCTCCTTTGAGGGCAGAAGGTTTGCTATCTCCTGTGCCCCGGCAGAGACATTGCCGTATCCTGTGAAGCCTATGGTAAGGGGTCTGATATCTGCAGGCAGCCCTTTCTCAGCTATCTGACGCCCCACGGCTGAAACAGCTTCCTTGGCCTGGTTAAGCGAGGAGTAGTGCTGAGCCTGTTTTATACCCAGGAAGGGGTTATCTGAGTACCCGTATTCCTTCAGCCTCTGACCAAGGCTCCAGAGGGAGTTAATCATTCCGGCCAGCCCTGCATACCTTCCGAAAAAGATAAGACGCTTTCCCTGGTCATCCTTTATGCATTCATAGTCAATGAGATTACACTCCATCTCAATCATTCTCCGGAGCATCGGCATATTATACTCCTGGCCCTTGATGACATGGCTGAAAAATACGTAAGTCTTGCCCTTTTCAAAGGCTTGTTCAGGGATCTCCTTTACACCGAATATAAGGTCACAATTTCCCAGGTCCTTTTCAACCCTTGCCCCGGCATCAATGAACTCCTTGTCAGTGAACACCCGTTTCGGGGATGACTGGACCACAATGTCCAGGTCATAATCCCTGATCAGTTTGCCTGCGTGTTTTGGGGTAATTGGAGTGCGCCTCTCCAGTTCATATTTATCCTCATGCCTGATCCCGATAACTGCCATATTGAAAAATTTAAATCAATTTGTATTGACAACGGGACAAACATACAAAAAATAAGTTTGAAGATTTGCCCGGAAAATATCCGGCAATAAAAAATCGGCAAACCCAAATTATCAGATACTATCCAGGAATTCCATGCAGTTCTTCTCTATTCGCCCTTCGACATCCTGGCTTGGTGATTTTATGAACTTCTCGCCCGTGATCTTCTCATAAAGTTCTATATATCTGTTTGATACCTGCTCTATGAATGAATCGGGCATTTCAGGGATGCTTTCTCCATCCTTACCCTGGAAGCCGTTTTCCATAAGCCACTCCCTGACGAACTCCTTTGAAAGCTGCCTCTGGGGCTCTCCCTTTTCAAGCCTCTTTAGGTAACCGTCAAGGTAAAAATACCTCGAAGAGTCGGGTGTATGGATCTCATCAATAAGGTAGATCCTGCCGTTTGCCCTACCGAACTCATATTTTGTATCCACAAGTATCAGCCCCTTTTCACTGGCCATTTCACTCCCCCTTTTGTAAAGCTCAAGGGTTATTCTCTCGAGTTCTTCGTATTCATCCCTGTCTACAAGTCCCTGGCTGATTATCTCCTCCCTTGATATGTCTTCGTCATGGCCCACATCAGCCTTTGTGGTAGGTGTAAGCAGCGGCTCGGGGAACTTTTCATTCTCCTTCATGCCTTCCGGCATCGGGAGCCCGCAGAGAGTCCGTTTACCTTTTTTGTATTCCCGCCATGCATGTCCGCAGAGGTAACCCCTAATTACCATCTCCACCTTGAAGGGTTCACAATATAATCCTGCAGTAACCATAGGGTCGGGTGTCGTGGTTTTCCAGTTGGGTACTATATCGGCCGTTGCATCCAGGAACTTTGCGGCTATCTGGTTAAGCACCTGCCCTTTGTATGGGATGCCCTTTGGCAGTACATGGTCAAATGCGGATATCCTGTCCGTAACGACCATAAGCATGATCTCATCCTTTATGGTGTACACATCCCTTATTTTTCCCTTGTAAAAACCGGTTTGCCCCGGAAAATTGAATTTTGTTTCGGTTACTGCGTTCATAGTTGTTTTGTAAAATTAGAGTTATTAATCGAATAAAATCATCCGTTTTCCCTGCGGTCCTTGTCCTTTTTATCTCCTACATTGCCCTTATCTGCTTTGTCGCCTGCCGGCTTACCAGTGTGTTCGTATGCCTCGATAATACGGGTTACCAGGTCATGTCTTACAACATCCTTCTCGCTGAGGAAAACAAAGTCTATCCCCTTTATATTGTTCAGGATCTTCACGGCCCTTAAAAGCCCTGATACCTGGTTTCGCGGAAGGTCGATCTGGGTTATGTCTCCCGTGATGATAAAACGGGCCGACCTGCCCATCCTTGTCAGGAACATCTTAAGCTGGCTTTCTGTTGCATTCTGTGCCTCGTCCAGGATTGCAAAAGCATCGTCCAGTGTCCTGCCCCGCATAAATGCCAGGGGCGCTATCTCTATTGTCCCATCTTCCAGGTAGGTTGCAAGCCTGGCAGGTGGTATCATATCCCTGAGCGCATCATACAGTGGCCTGAGGTAGGGATCCAGTTTGTCCTTAAGGTCACCGGGCAGAAAGCCGAGGTTTTCGCCTGCCTCCACTGCCGGGCGGGCTAGTATTATTCTCCTTACCTCTTTGTTTTTAAGGGCCCTTACGGCCAGGGCAACTGCGGTATATGTTTTGCCTGTCCCTGCCGGGCCTATGGCAAAAAGCATGTCATGCTTTTTAAAACTTGAGACCATTCTTCTCTGGTTCGGTGAACGCGCCTTGATGGCCATGCCGTTACGTCCGTATAGAAGGAGTTCCCCGCTCCCTTCTTCATGGCCCGCCGAGCCGGCAAAACCATTGTCATGTGCCATGATTTCCAGGATGTTCTCTTCGGTAAGTTTTCCAAATCGCTCGAAATGAGCCAGCATCAGCTCAAATTTTCCTTCAAAGAAGGCGGTCTCTTCATTTTCACCGATCAGTATCAGCTCTTCACCTCTTGAAACGATCTTGAGTTTTGGGAATATATTTCTGAGTAACTGCAGTTTCTCTTCCTTCAGGCCGAAAATATCAGGTGGGTGTATACCTTCGATTTTAATTGTTTTTTCACCCATTAATTGATTACTTTTGGATTTGTTGATCCGCTCACGCCGGTTTCCCGTTAGTCAAGCAGGTCTGTTTTTACGAACGGGCCAAGGGTCCTGGCGAATAATTGCTAACGAATTGCAAAATAACAATATTTTTGTGAAATATTCAGCAGAACGGCCTGACAAATGACCATTATTACTCTTATAAGCGACTGGGGAGCGGGCAATCATTACGTGGGTTCGGTAAAGGGCGCACTGTTAAGGTATCTGCCCGATGCAAACATAGTTGACATTACACATGATATTGCATCATATGACATAATGCAGGCTAGTTTTGTAATGAAGAACACCTGCCCGGACTTCCCTGACAATACCATTCACCTGCTTGGAGTTAATACTGAGGGAGGTATTGACAGTCCCCACATAGCGGTGAAATACAAACGACAATTCTTTATTGGTGCAGACAATGGAATATTCTCACTTTTGATAGGCAAGGAGCCCTTCGAAGCGGTTGAACTTGATATAATGCAGGACACCGATTATTTTACCTTTTCCACAAGGGATGTGTTCGTGAAGGCTGCAGCCCTGATCGCTGAATCAAACTCCCTTGAAAAGGCCGGTAATCCCTACAAGGACCTTAAAGAACGCATTTTATTCAATCCAGTGGTCTATCCTGACAAGATAATCGCAAAGGTTATCTATACTGATAATTTTGGCAATGTCTTTGTGAATATTGACAAGGAACTTTTCAGGGAGGTAGGCAGGGGAAGGAGCTTTTTGATCAGCTTCAGGGCTCCCGGAGAGGGAATAAGCAAACTGGACCAGTCATACTCTGATGTGGTGCCTGGTGAAAAGGTTGCATTGTTTGGCAGTACCGGTTTTCTGGAGATCGCAATCAACCAGGGCAAAGCTTCTTCTCTGCTTGGACTCAATATAAACGATGCCATTACCGTTGAATTTTTCAAAGAGTAGGTTTTTAATATGCTTGCATTAATCAAAAGGGAGCTGAACGGATTTTTCAACAGCCTGATAGCCTATATTGTTGTAGCTGCTTTTCTGCTGATAATAAGTCTTTTTCTGTGGGTATTCCCTGCTGAGTTCAATATCATGGATGCAGGTTATGCCAACCTGGACGGATTATTTGTACTTGCCCCGTTTGTATTTATTTTCCTGGTACCCGCAATAACCATGCGCTTTTTTGCAGAGGAAAAACGCACCGGCACTATAGAGATGCTTATTACAAAGCCTGTATCCGGGATACAGATTGTAATTGCAAAGTATATTGCCGGGGTCGCCCTGGTTGTGTTCTCTTTGCTGCCAACCTTGATTTACCTGGTGACAGTATCGCTTTATTCACTTGCACCCGGGGTTGATACCGGCGGGGTATGGGGTTCATATGCGGGGCTACTTTTCCTGGGAATGGTCTTCGTATCAATAGGCTTGTTTGCTTCATCACTTACCGAAAATCAAATAGTTGCATTTATTGTTGCCCTGTTTGTTTCAGGGTTTATGTATGTGGGTTTTGAAATGGCATACTCCCTTCAGGTGCTGGGCAGCCTGGATCTTGCAGTCAGGGATCTTGGCCTTTTCTCGCATTATTCCTCAATGGGCAGGGGGGTGATAGACAGCCGGGATGTTCTCTATTTTGCCGGCATTATCTCAGTTTTCATTTGTCTTACCCATATACAGACCAGCAAATCTTACATGGGCAGAAGGTCATGGAGATATTTCGGGTCAGTTTTGCTTATTGTCCTGGCAGTCAATATTGCCGGTAACTGGAAATTCGTCCGTCTTGACCTTACTTCCGAAAAGCGCTATACCCTTACGGATGCTACCAGGAATAAACTCTCCGGGCTTGATGATATTGTCTACTTCAGGGTTTACCTGGAGGGCGACCTGCCGGCTGAGTTCAGGAGGCTGAGGAATGATACCAGGGAAATGCTCTCCGAGTTCAGTGCCTACTCCGATAACATCCGTTTTGAATTCATTAACCCGCTGAGGGATGCAGAAGATGATCCGGAACAGGTAAGGGGGGTGTACAATATGTTGACCAGCAAAGGTATCGAACCGGCCCAGGTGCAGATGCGCTCAGGCGATGGCACATCGCAACGGGTGATATTCCCGGGAGCCCTGGTCACATACGGTGACCGGGAGGTTCCTGTACATCTGATGGAAGACCATATTGGTCTTTCTATACAGGAGGTGCTGCATAACTCATCCATGGCTCTGGAATATAAACTTGCCACTGCAATAAAGCAGGTTACCGCAAGCCGTAAGGAGAGAATAGCATTTATGGAGGGACACGGTGAGCTTGGCCCGGAATACGTTTCATCGGCTGAAGAAGAGCTCCGGGGTTTCTATGAAGTTGACAGGATAGTACCCGGTAATGACCTTTCGCAGTTAAGCCAGTACAAAGCACTGGTTTTTGCAAAACCATTAGACGCATTTAGCGAGGAAGAGAAGTTCGTACTGGACCAGTACCTTATGCATGGTGGCTCAATACTGTGGCTGGTAGATCCGGTTTTTGCCGATATGGACAGTCTTTCTGCCCAGGCCGAGACGATAGGCCTGGCCTGGGATATAAATATGGATGACTATTTCTTTAATTACGGTGTCCGCCTCAACCCTGTGCTTATCAAAGACCTCAATGCAGCCCGTCATCCCTTTATAACGGGATATGCGGGAGGAAGGCCCCAGATAAACCTTTTGCCTTGGAATTTTTTCCCTCTTATCACTCCGGATTCAGATCATGAGGTGGTCAGGAATCTTAATCTTATCCGCACAGAGTTTATATCCAGCCTGGATACAGTTGAGGCGCAGGGTGTTGAAAAGCACATTCTGCTTAAAAGCTCAGATTACAGCCGGGTAATGCCTGTTCCTGTAAGGATAAGCCTGGAGATTTTACAGAATCCACCTGATGAGTCTCTTTACACCGGGCCCGCACAAACAGTGGCTGTGTTACTCGAGGGAAGCTTCAGGTCCCTGTTCGCAAACCGCATTAAGCCTGACGTTTCTCTGCCTGAGGGGTTCAACAGGCTTGATGAATCCTATGGTGGTTCAATGATTGTTGTGGCTGACGGGGATATCATAAAGAACCAGTTCAGCAGTGACGGCAGGCCCCTGCCGCTTGGGTATGACAGGTACTCGGGTCAGTTTTTTGGTAACAAGGAATTTATACTCAATGCGGTCAATTACCTCGCGGATGATTCAGGGATAATACAGGCCAGGGGAAGGGATGTGAGGTTGAGGCTGCTTGATGCCGGCAGGGTACGGGACGACCGCTTCCGTATACAGCTTGCCAATGTGGGTCTTCCCCTTGTTGTTGTTATTGCTTTTGGTACCCTGAGGTTGTTTTTAAGGAAAAGAAGATATTCAAAATAGTGACCCTTTATGAGGAAGAAAAGGCTGAAACAGCTGAAACTGCTTATTTTCATTGCGTTACTGGCTGTTGCCATAGCCTACCTGGGCCTCTCAAGCCTGCGCGGTCCGGCCATGGGTGAGTTTGGTACAGGGAGAACAGATGAAATCTCCGCCGTTTTGCTCAGGCAGGGAGATGATAGGGTTGTATATCTTGAAATTGATGAAGGGGCCTGGATTTTGAACCATGAGTATATGGCACATATGCCTGCTATACGTGACCTGCTGTCAACATTAAGGAGGCTTGAGGTCAGGCGCCCGGTAAGTGTCTCTGCCAGGGATGAAAAGGCAGAAAAGCTCAGGGAGTCTGGTGTCAGGGTGGATGTTTACAGCAAGGGGTACATAATTAAACTACCTGGTGAAAGAGGTGTTTTTCCCCACCAAAGGAGGATAAGGTCTTTTTATGTTGGCGGGGATGATACTGACAATACTGTTACCTACATGCTTGATGCAGCCGGAAATCACCCTTACGAGGTACACATGCCAGGGGTTGAGAGCAGTCTCGCTGAAGTATTTGAACCCGATGTTAATCTCTGGAGGGATGCAGTAGTTTTAAGACTGGAACCCGGGGATATTGCCAGGGTAGAGGCCGAATTAGAAGGATCATCCTATACTGTTGAAAGCAGGGGTGAGGAGTTCATTATATCGGACAGGCAGGGAGATGTACCCGGACACCTGCAGCCAGACAGCAGCCGGATTGATAAGTTCACGGCTGGATTTTCATACCTCTATTATGAGAGGCTGTTACCCGGGTCTGCCCAAAGCCCCCCGGGAGATATACTGGATGACAAAGTGTTTTTGAGGCTAAAGGTTACAGACCGGGACGGAAACACCACGCTCCTTGAATTTTACAGGCGCAAAAAGCCTGATGACGGCTCACTGGTCTCGGAGTTTCGCGATTATGATCCTAACCGCTTCTACCTCCGGGTTGACGGCGGAGACTATGCTTTGGCGCAATATTTTATTTTTCAGCCGGTTATCCGGGACCTTCAGTGGTTTTTTTAGTCCGTGCGGACCTGGTGATCACTTGACTTTAACAGGTTAATGCTTATTTTTAGGGAGAAATAAGGAACAAAACAATAATCATTTTCAATAAAAGGCTATATTTGCTATTCATTTCAAAATCAGGAGAACCATGAAGTTTATAGTATCAAGCTCAATGTTGCTAAAACAGCTGCAGGCGATAAGCGGTGTGCTGACTACAAACAATACACTTCCAATACTCGATAATTTTTTGTTTGAACTAAGTGATTCCGGGATCAGTATATCCGCATCTGACCTTGAAACCACCATGACCTCCAAAATCAACGTGGATATGGCGGAAGGAGAGGGAAGTGTTGCTATACCCGCAAAGATTCTGCTGGATACCCTGAAAACTTTCTCGGACATACCAGTCACACTAGATATAGACGATACAAACTTCGGGGTAACCCTTACAGCGGGTGAGGGTAAATACAGGCTCGCCGGGCAGAACGGCGAGGAGTACCCCAAGGTGCCCCCGATTGAAAACGCGGCTTCCATATCGATTGAATCAGACATCCTTTACCAGGCAATCTCCAAGACAATATTTGCGGCCAGCAATGATGAGTTAAGGCCTGTAATGGCAGGTATTTACTGCGAACTCTCTGATGAGGGTACAACTTTTGTCGCGACCGACGCGCACAAGCTGGTACGGTACAGGAGAACCGATGTTAAATCCAAGGAGACTGCAAGTTTCATTCTTCCCAAAAAACCCCTTAACCAGCTGAAGCAGATCCTGCTGCATGATGAAATGCCCGTGGGTATCGATTACAGTGAAACAAATGCCCGGTTCACCTTCAGGAATATAATTATGACCTGCCGCCTTATAGAGGGCAAGTATCCAAATTACTCTGCGGTGATCCCCTCAAATAACCCCAACAGGATGACCGTTGACCGCCAGCCCTTCCTTAACGCAATAAAGAGGGTGTCGATATTCTCAAATCAGACCACATACCAGGTCAAGTTCAAGATAGCAGGCAGTGAACTGTTGCTTTCGGCCGAGGACCTGGATTACAGCAATGAGGCCCATGAAAGGCTTTCATGCCATTATGAGGGTTCAGACCTGGAGATCGGGTTTAACAGCAAATTCATGGTGGAGATGCTGAACAACCTTAACTGTGATCAGGTAATGCTTCATATGTCGGAACCCAACCGTGCCGGATTGATCATTCCTGTTAACAATGAGAACAGCGAGGAGGATATTCTGATGCTGGTAATGCCGGTGATGCTCGGGGCCTGATGATCAGAAAAACTCTGAGAGCTCAAGCCAGCGGTCTGTTTTTTCTTCAAGTATTCCTTCTATCTCACTGAATCTTCTGGAGGTGTCCATTAGTTCTTCAGGGGGCAGCTCACCTGAGTTCATCCTTTGCAGCAGCTTATCCTTTTCCGCCTCAAGGCTTTCTATATCTTTTTCCAGCCTTTCAATCTCCTGTTGTTCCCTGTAGCTTAATTTTGTTTTTTCCCTGCTGCGTTTTTTCTGCACTGCGGGCTTTTTGGGGCTGTTTTTGGCAGTCTCCTTTGCTGAATCGGCCAACTCTTGCCTGTAATCGGTATAGTTGCCTGTAAAGTCCTTTATATTGCCGTTTTTGTCAAGTATGAAAAGATGTTCGCACAAGCGGTCAATTAAGTAGCGGTCGTGCGACACTACCAGAAGGCATCCCCTGAACTCCTTAAGAAAATCTTCCAGCAGGTTCAGAGTCTCAATATCCAGGTCGTTGGTCGGCTCATCCAGCATTATGAAGTTCGGGCTCCTCATCAGAATGCTTATAAGGTACAGGCGGCGCTTTTCCCCTCCGCTTAACTGGCTTATCCTGTCATTGTGCATATGGTCCGGGAAATTGAAGTACCTGAGGAACTGTTCTGCACTCATCCATTTATCCTTCCCGGTATTTATGCCTTCAGCTATATCCTTTATGGCATCTATTACTCTTTTATCTCCACTGGTATCGATCCCCTCTTGCCTGAAATACCCAAGCTTTACGGTTTCTCCCTTAATGACCTCTCCTTTGTCAGGTGTGGTCTTTCCGCTTATTATATCGAGCAGTGTGCTTTTCCCGCTGCCGTTCGGACCAGCAATACCTGCCTTTTCACCCTTTTTAAATATATAGGAGAACTTTTTGATTACCTCCCTCTCACCGTATGATTTGCTAATATCTTTGATCTCCAGTATCTTGCTGCCCATCCTTTTCATCTGCATTTTTATCTCTCCCGGGCCGTCATCATGCTTTTTCTTTGTCTTATCCTTAAGCCTGGAATATGCATGAATACGTGACTTTGACTTGCCTGTGCGTGCCGGAGGGCTGCGTCTCATCCATTCAGCCTCGCTGCGCAGAAGCTTCAGGTCTTTTTCATTCTTTACCCCTTCGGCTGCCTTTCTTTCCTGTTTTTTCTCCAGGTAATATGCATAGCTTCCCCTGTATGAGTGGAGCACACCATACTCAAGTTCGACTATTTCGTTGCATACGTTGTCGAGGAAGTAACGGTCATGTGTTACCATGACCAGGGTTGTATTCTGCCTTGAAAGGTAAGACTCAAGCCACTCGATCATATCGATGTCAAGGTGGTTTGTGGGTTCGTCAAGCAGAAGCAGGTCACTTTCCTCTATCAGTATCCTTGCCAGTGCAAGCCGCCTGAGCTCTCCGCCTGACAGCTCACCCAGCCTTGTATCCAGGCCTCCAATTGAAAGTTTGTCAGTAATTTGCCTTATTTTCTGTTCATGCTCCCATGCACCAAGGGCATCCATCTTCTCAATCAGTGCCTGAAGCTGCTTTCCCTGAGCGTGGCTGTCTGTTTTTTTTGAGCCCTGGATTAGTTCCCCATACTCCCTGACAGTCCTGCTGACTTCATTGTCTGATGACAGCAGTGCTTCAGAAACAGTCATATCCATGCTTAAGGCTGAATCCTGTTTAAGGTAGGAGATCCTGAGGCCTGACCTGCGGGTGCACTCACCTTCATCGGCAATGTCATGCCCGGCAAGGATATTCAAAAGACTTGTCTTTCCGGTTCCGTTACGTGCTATCAGGGCAATTTTCTGTCCTTTAGACACACTCAGGGATATTCCTCTGAAAAGGGTCTTCTCTCCGTATGACTTACTGATATCCTTTGCCTGAATATAATTGACAGCTTCCATTGCCCTGTTAAGCCGTTGCTATTTATCCCTTACATACTTGTTGAACCACTCTACCCATTCCCAGTGCATGTGGAGGATTGACTCCCGGGCCCTGTAGCCATGACTTTCATGCGGCAGCATCACAAGGCGCACACTTGCCCCGTGCCCCCTAAGCGCATCATAATACCTTTCACTCTGCATGGGGAATGTGCCCGAGTTGTTATCGTCGGCACCATGAATCAGCAGCATGGGGACATCCATTTTGTCGGCATGCATAAAGGGTGACATTGCATTATAAATGTGTGGTGCCTGCCAGTAGGTCCTCTCTTCCACCTGGAACCCGAAGGGGGTGAGGGTCCGGTTGAATGCACCGCTTCTGGCAACACCAGCAGCGAATATATCACTGTGGGTAAGCAGGTTTGCGGTCATAAATGCACCGTATGAGTGGCCTGAGACACCGACTCTCTCAGGATCAGCTATACCCTTTTCCACCAGGGTGTTTATAGCTGCCTCTGCGTTGGCAACCAGTTGTTCCACAAATGTATCGTTGGGCTCTCCGCCCTCCTTCGCCACTATGGGAAAAGATGCGTTATTAAGAACCGCGTAGCCCTGGGTTACCAGCATTACGACAGAGGTAGCTCCAAGCCGGGTATATGTATAGGGAGATCCTGTTACCTGACCGGCTCCGTCGGCTGTAAGGAACTCCCTTGGATAGGCCCACAGTATCGTGGGCAACGGTGGATCCTCCCCCGGTACAAAACCCGGAGGAAGGAACAGCTCACCTGAGAGAGGTATCCCGTCAGCCCTTTCGTAATGAATCATCTCCTTTTGTACCTGGCGCATCTGCGGGAAGGGCTCCGGAAAGTCCGTAATGCGGGAAATCGAGTCATCACTGATATCCCTCAGGTAGAAGTTTGGATTCTGGTCAACAGACTCTCTCCTTGTAAGTACCGTGACGTTACCGGTAGAGATTATCCTTACAGGCACCTCATAATAGGGTGCCTGGCTTCTCCACAGCATGGTTGTTTAATCGGTCCTGTAATTATACATGTCTACAAAGGGTCTGTTTCCTTCTGGCGAAGCTCCTGTACCCGTTAAAAACAGGTAGTCCCCGCTCTCATCGAACAGCAGGACACTGCGGCCATATTCATTGAAAGTTGTGTTCAGGCTGCCAGGATCCCCGTACCTGTCTTCAGTAGACCTCTCCCGTATAAGGCTCAGCCCCGAAGCCGGATCGCCCGGGTCAAAACTGCTGAGCCTGGCCATCCTTGTGGGCCTCCAAAATTCATTCACCAGGGCAAAATCATCCCTTCCCCAGTCAATACCGGAGTACCTGTATGTAGTCCTGAACGCTGCCACAGGCTCACCTTCAAACGGTGCTTCAATGTAGAAAACCTGGTCCCGGTATTCTGCTTCTACTGCCGGATCACCGCCATCCAGGGCCTCTACCCAGTAAAGCGTTGCAGGTGCGTCGCTGCGCCATGTCAGACTCCGGGGGCCTTCCCTTGTAGCCCCGAAACCCTGCGGCATCTCCTCTGTAACCGGGATGTCAGCCAGCAGGTGAACGCTGTTGCCTTCAGTGTCAATTATCTCATACCTCTGGGCAAACCTGCTGAAAGGGACTATTTGGGAATAGGGCTTCTGCAGGGTTGTGAGCCTTATATAATCTCCACCTGGCGATATATCAAAACTCCAGATAACCCCGGGGCCCCATATGGTCTCTGCATTTCCATCCAGGTCTGTTTTTACCAGGCTGGCGGTTGTATAAAAGTCGAAAATCTCCTCATCATGGTGATCACTTAGCATATCCTGGAAAGTACGCACTGCAGCGGCCCGTCCGTAGCTTTCCTGGACGTTTGGGCCGGTTGCCACCGTTGGTCTTTCAGGGGCAACTCCCCTGTCTTGCAGTACAGCGGTATAGATAATGCCTTCACTGTCCGGCATCCATCTCAGGGTGGTGCCGAGTATGTCGTTTATTACCGGTCCTGTCAGCCGTTTTGCATCAGCACTCTCAATATCCACGACCCAGAGCTCTATACCATTATCCGCTGTGTGGGTAAATGCTGACTTTTTTCCATCGGCAGCCCATGAAATATTCCTGATTATTGGCACTGGGGGCAGTCCGCTCACCTCACGGATATTTCCCCCGTCAATGTCAGTTATTGTGATCCCGGTACTATAAGAGGCACGGCTTGGCCC
>PWNY01000270.1 GCA_003557805.1 Bacteroidales bacterium
GACACGTCCGTGCCTCCGGGAATGCCGGCATCGTCATTGGCATTGGCATTGGCATTGGCATTGGCATCGTCATTGGCATTGGCATTGGCATTGGCATTGGCATCGTCATTGGCATTGGCATTGGCATTGGCATCGTCATTGGCATTGGCATCGTCATTGGCATTGGCATCTGCTTCACCATCTGTTTCAGCATGCCCGCCGGTTTTTCCCATCACGATCTCTGCCCGCCAGGTCGCTGCGGCGTAACCGGACGCCTGTTCCAGCGCTTCTCTGAGGTAGATCATTCCCGGCCGGTGCAACGGTCCCAGCTTAGTCTCCGCCCTCGGATAGCAATGGAGTTGCTCCGCAATTTCCCGAACCGGCCACCCCTTTTTTCCGGCAAATCGCAGGACAAAACCGGCAGGATCCTCCTCTCGATGGCATTCCAGCAGGTCATGCCAACCGGGGGTGTTCAGCAGCCTGATTAGCATTAGTCTGCAGGGATCAGCCGGTAAATCACACCCGGATTCTCGGTCGCCACATACAGGTAGCCGTCCGGTGCAAGCCGTACATCACGGACGCGTCCGATTCCGGGAAGCAGTTCTTCCTGGGCGACCACTTGCTCGCCGTCGAGCTCCACGCGATGCAGGTAGCGCGGAGCGAGCGTACCGACCATCAGGGAGGTGGTCCAGCCGGGATAGCGGTCCCCGGTCACAAAGGCCATCCCCGACGGGGCGATGGAGGGCGTCCAGTGCAGCAACGGTTGTTCCATGCCGGCACGGGCGGTATCCGGAGTGATCTCGCTGCCGTCGTAGTTGATTCCGTGGGTTATCTCGGGCCATCCGTAATTCAATCCGTCACGGATAATATTGATTTCGTCACCGCCTCGCGGACCGTGCTCATGCGACCAGATCTCCCGGGTTTCGGGATGGATCTGCATGCCCTGGATATTACGCGAACCGTACGCATAGATCTCTGGCCGGGCTTCGGTCTGACCTTCCGGAAGATTGGCAGGATCGACAAACGGATTGTCGGCCGGCACCGAGCCGTCATCGTGCAGACGAAGCACAACGCCGGCATGGCTCGACAGATCCTGGGCCGAATCCATCACCCCGCGGTCACCGATGGAAAAATGGAGATGGTTGTCATCATCAAAAGCTATGCGGCTGCCAAAGTGGTGGCGGGTATTGAGTGCTGGCGTCCCGGCAAAAAGGAGTTCAAAATCTGTGAATTCGTATCCATCCAGGTGCATTCGGGCCAGGGCGGTGTTGGATCCGCCCTCCTCCGACGGGCGCGAGTAGGTGATATAAATCCAGCCGTTTTCCTCAAAATCGGGATGCAGGGCGATGTCGAGCATGCCACCCTGCCCGTGTGCGTGCACTTCGGGAGTATTTCTCAGCGTCTCGGTGCGCAGTTCACCTTCTTCCACGATGTAGATGGCGCCGGACCGCTCGGTGATCAGAATCCGGTCATCCGGCAGAAACGCCATGGCCCATGGAACATTCAAGACATTCTGACCCTCCAATACCGTCTGGACATAAAAGTCCTGCCTGTCTGACGAGACGCGTTCCAGATTGTGCTCCGGCATGGAGAAATAGCGGGTATCACCGTTTGCAGTCTGTTCCAACTGCGGCTCAATATCTGTGGAGCATCCGACTGCCAGCACTCCGCAAACAATGCAAAGGTTCCAAAATACCATGATTAAAAATTTCATCACCAACATGATTAAAGATTTCGTCACCAAACGGTTATCGTGTTTGTCAATAAGAGTAGCGATATAACGCTTTACCTTCTGCATCAACAGCATGTACGCCGCATCAGTGACCAGCTTACTACATACATATGTACTTCTTGCCAACACTTGAAAGACCAAAAATTATCCATCGAGCATATTTTTTTTCAAACTTTTACATTTTTGGCGGACTGTGGTCTGGTCATCTCCGGAAATGCAGGTTTATTATTTGATACTGCTAATATAATATGTAACTTACACGTTATTGTCTTTGAATTGCCGCTCAATTAATTTGATGGCATTTCGGTTGGTTTGTTCGGTTTATGTTAGGTCTTATTTGAATCCACTCTATTATTATGACTATCGCACATACGTTTCATATACCGGTAATGGGTACCGGTCACTCCATTGACACTCCCATCCGCGTAGCGCCTTACGGTATCGATTCGGTAATTTCGATTGTTGACGACCTGCTGGTCGAGCGGATTCGCAAGTTTTACGCCGGTGAATACGGCTTGCCATTTGAAAGTATTCCGCGTAACGCGGAAGATGGTCGTGCAATGCGCATCACCGCCTATCTGAACACCGTCGATGAGATCGTACGCCGGAAATTTAATGCACTGTGCAACGAGCCGTTTTTCTCGGAAAACGAAAAGGAGAAGTATTTTGAAATGCTGCCCGACTCATCCACGCTGAAGAATGGCTGGGAGCAGCTGAAGGCCATGGCTCCTTCGTTTGACCGTGATGCCATGGAGCAGAATCTCACCTCCATGATGAAGCCCGGGGCCATCGACGTCAACATCATGACCAAGCTGGACCGCCTCCTGAACAGCGGGGAAGGCAAGCCCATGAGTGTTGAGTTCAGTGACGCCAACGCCGCTTTCCGTGGTTTTGCCATGAGCAACCTGCGCTCCTCGGTGGTGTTGTCGGCTGGTTTCAATCCGCGTCTGTTCGCCTATATGGGCGAGTTCCGCGATTTCTACCGCGATGCCGCGGGCGATCTGAAGAAAAAGATCATACTTAAAGTCAGTGACTTCCGCTCCGCGCTCATTCAGGGCAAGTTTCTCGCCAAAAAGGGCATTGAAATTTCCGAGTTTCGTATTGAGTCCGGGCTGAATTGCGGTGGCCATGCCTTTGCCTCGGACGGACAGCTCCTGCCGTTTATCCTTAGAGAATTCAATGAGAAGAAAGATCAGCTCTCGGAGACGTTCCAGCCGCTGATCGACTCTTTTTACGATAGCATGGGCTGGGAGTATCCCGAATCGGCCCGTGCTCAGGACCCGCTCGTGACGGTCCAGGGCGGTATCGGGACCCACGGAGAAAATGAGCGCATGCTCAAAGAATATGGGATGGACCGGACCGGCTGGGGCACGCCGTTCCTGCTGGTTCCGGAGGCTACACCTGTCGATGCACCCACGCTTGAAGTGCTTCGCAATGCCGGTGAGGATGACCTCTACCTGAGCGGGGTATCACCGCTGGGTATACCATTCAACAATGTTCGCAACACCGGATCCGAAAAATGGACCCGAAGCCGCTCGGAGACCGAAAAGCCGGGATCTGCATGTCCGAAAGGATTCCTCCAGTCCAATACCGA
>PWNY01000074.1 GCA_003557805.1 Bacteroidales bacterium
CGTACGATTTATTACCTTTGAAGGAAAACCGGTTCCCATACCCGATATGCAGATCGAGGCCCTCAAGAGGCTGAACAGTGAGGGAATTGACATGGAGTGCATGGAGGACATGCCGGAAAAGGGAAGCCCCGTAAAAGTCATAAAAGGGCCCATGAAAGGCTTGACCGGAGAAGTGATAAACACAGGCAAAAAGAAGATGCTGGTTTTAAGGATAGACAGCCTTGACAAGTGTATTACGCTAAAAATCCCGTTTGCAATGGTGGAAAAGATAAACTTAAAACAATAGCAAAACAATAACACCTGATATTGAAATGAAAAAGATACTTTCTGTTGTCGGAGCAAGGCCAAACTTTATCAAGATAGCTCCGGTAGCCAAGGCCCTGAAAAAATACAGGAAGGAGGCAAAACACATTCTTTGCCATACCGGTCAGCATTTTGACAAAAGGATGTCGGAGATCTTCTTTGAAGACCTGAAGATGCCAAAACCCGACTTTAACCTGGGCGTGGGTGGCGGGAGCCATGCAGAGCAAACAGCCCGCATAATGCTTGAGCTGGAAAAGGTGATGGCCGAAGTAAGGCCTGACCTGGTCATCGTGCCCGGGGATGTGAACTCAACTATGGCCGCTGCCCTTGTTGCCTCAAAGATGAGCATACCGATAGCACATGTTGAGGCGGGCCTGCGCAGCTTTGACAAGACAATGCCCGAGGAGATCAACCGTATTGTTACCGATGTCGTATCAGATTATCTCTTTGTAACAGAGCACAGCGGCATGCACAACCTCCGGGATGAAGGTATGGACGACGAAAAGATATTCTTCGTGGGCAATACAATGATAGACACTCTGGATGCAAACTATGATGCGGTAGAGAGCTGTGACATCACTGACCGTCTTGGCCTTGAAAAGGGAAGGTATATAGTGTCAACTTTTCACAGGCCCTCCAATGTGGATGACAGAGAAAACCTCCAGGTACTGCTGGAAACAATGGGCAGACTGGCCGGGGAACGCAGGATGATATTCCCGGTGCACCCCCGCACGCGCAAGAACATTGAGTCATTTGGCCTTGAGGGGCTGATAACCAAAGAACTTGTGCTTGCTGACCCGCTTGGGTATATCGACTTCCTCTCACTTATGCGCTATGCCGAACTGGTAATTACCGACAGCGGCGGCATTCAGGAAGAAACCACCTATATGGGAGTTCAGTGCATTACCGTTAGGAAGAACACCGAAAGGCCTGTAACAGTTGATGTTGGCACAAACCACCTGGTTGGCACGAGCATGGAAAAAGTTGAGAAGACGGCCATGGACATCCTTGGGGGGACAACAAAGCCCGGCCGCATTCCCGAGTTGTGGGACGGTAAAGCAGCAAAGAGGATAGCGGAGATCCTGATTGAGCATAAAGTGTAAAATGACCCGGGTATGGCAAACAGCAAGGGTACAGTTTGAGCGCCTGAAAGACAACACACGTGTCCGCCAGGCTGCAGTATTGTACCTTGCAAGCTTTGCGGGGATACCCCTCTCCATAGTAACAAGTATTGTTTTTACACGCTTTTTGGGTCCTTCTGGATACGGTGACTTTGCATTCCTTGACAGCATCTTTGACTTTGCCAAAATCATATTCCCCCTTGGCCTGTTTCATGCAGCCAACAGGGCGATGGTGATTAACCGCGACCCCCTGAGGTCAAAACAGCTGCAGGGTGCCGGCATTGTATTGCTGTTCGCCCTCTTTGTTATAATGGCCCTTGTATTGCTCCTATATGGCATTACCGATACAAACCTGGCCTCAAAAGGCCTTGACAGGTTCTTTCTGTACCTGATCCCCTTTGGATGGATATTCCTGTTCGAGCCCTACTTCAACAATGTGCTGCATGCAGAAAACCGCATTTACGAGCTCTCTGCCATCCGTTTTTTGCCAAAGGTGATCACTTTTATGGCCGCGCTGTTGATCTTTTTTACCATGAGGGATTTTGAAGGCAGCCGTCTTGCTGTTATATGGTCTGTATACCTCTTTGCATTTCTGAGTATTTACATTATCGTGCTTATAAAGACAGGGTTCTCTTTCAGGCACATAAGACAAAGCACCACTACAATACTTGGCTATTACCGCACTTACGGAGTACACCTCTATTCCGGGTCACTTGTTTTTGCTGGCGCACTGGCACTGAGCGGGATACTGATAAGCTACTTCAGCGACGATAATACCGGGGTCGGCTTCTTTGCGCTGTCGCTTGCGATATCCAGGCCTCTTGCCCTGATACCGGGGGTGATAGCCACAACCTGGTTCAGGGACTTCGCATCACTTGGCAGTATCCCGCCGAGGATGACCTTTCTTACATCGGTAATGACACTGCTTACACTTATATTGCTGTACCTGCTGACCGGTCCATTTATCAGCTTTTTCTACGGCGAGAGCTTTTTACCCCTAATACAAATTACGTACATTTCGGGGACAGGGATGGCCCTGCACGGAATGGCAGGTTTTTTCACCAGGTTTTTAGAAGCAAGGGGCAGGGGAAGGGCCGTGAGGAACGCCAACATGCTGACGGGGCTATCCGTATTCGGATCAAACCTGCTCCTTATTCCTGTGTATGCCGAGAAAGGTGCCGCCATATCCCTGATCTTGTCTGGTTTTATATACCTTGCAGGGGTGTTGTTTTACTATCATCGTTTAGCAGGTAATGAAAAAATTCATACCTTCGGCCGGGACAAATAATTCTGTTATGAACAAATTGAATTTTGCGCTTATTGGTGCAGCAGGTTATATTGCACCCAGGCACATGATTGCAATCAGGGATACCGGGAATGAACTTGTCTGTGCCCTTGACCCCTACGACGGTGTCGGGATAATTGACTCCTTCTTCCCACATGCTGACTTCTTCACTGAGCCCGAAAGGTTCGACCGCCATCTTGACAAGTTGCGCAGGCAGGGTCACGGCCGGGTGGATTATGTGAGCATATGTTCACCCAATTATCTCCATGACGCACACATCCGTATGGCAGTACGCAACGATGCCCATGCCATATGCGAAAAGCCCGTGGTCCTGAACCCATGGAACCTGGATGCTCTCTGCGAACTGGAAAGGGAGTCGGGAAAAAACATCTATACCATACTTCAGCTCAGGCTGCACCCAAGTATACAAAAGCTAAAAAAACAGGTCGAAGATGGAGCTGAAGACAAGGTGTATGACATAGACCTTAAATACATTACAAGCCGGGGACGGTGGTATTTCTTTTCCTGGAAGGGAGATGTGCAAAAATCAGGAGGTGTTGCCACCAATATAGGCATCCA
>PWNY01000259.1 GCA_003557805.1 Bacteroidales bacterium
CAAGGTAGCGCAACAGCCCCAGGAAGGCGAATATGATCGCCTCCTTCATCTCGATGGTCTCATTGCCGGGAATTACCGCGAGAACCCCGGGTGGCAGATGTTCTTTCAGGCATTCAATAAAATATGAGTTTTTGGCCCCGCCTCCTGTTATCAGGAGCTTCTGTTCTCTGTCCTTTTGTCCTGTCACTTTTGCGATCTGCATCGCCACATGGTGGTAGTAGGTGTTCAGCACCACTTCCAGCCCAAGTTTTTCAGTGTTCAGCAATGGTAGTATGTTTTCCGTCGTCCATTCACGGCCGAGGCTTTTTGGACCTGTCTTGCGGTAGTAGCTGATATTGTTGAGCCTGTTGAGAAGGTCCGTGTCAGTGCGGCCCTTCCTTCCTATGCTTCCTCCGGGATCATACTCCAGGAGCTTCTGGCCGTTTTTACCTTGCATCGGGATGGAGGCGCTTCTTACCAGGTGGTTTATAACGAAGTTAAAGGGGCAGATGTCAAAGGCTATCCTGTCCCCGTTTTCTTCCATGGATATATTGGCAAACCCGCCGAGGTTGAGGCAAAGGTCATACTCATGGAAAAGCAGCCTGTCGCCTGCCGGTACAAGGGGTGCCCCCTGCCCTCCGAGTGCCACATCGGTGGACCGGAAGTCACACACCGTATCGAATCCTGCCGAGGCAGCAATGGAGCCTCCATGGCCTATTTGTAAGGTGTATCCCCTGCCGGGCATATGGAATACTGTGTGCCCGTGGCTTGCAACAAGCAGGTTGTTGCTTATGCCGGCAGAGTCCAGAAACCCCCTTACGCTTGTCCCGATCAAATGCCCGTATTCAAAGTCCAGCAGGGTAAGTTCTTCAGGCGAAAGGGTATGGGCGGTTTCAAGTTTTTGTTTCCAGTGGGGGGTGTACTCAATTGTCGTGCTTTTGATAACTGAATACCGCCACCTGCCGTCATCCTCTATAAAATTACAGCAGGCTATATCCATCCCGTCCAGAGATGTGCCGGACATTACCCCAGTGACAATGTATTGCATGCTTAAATGTACTTTAACAGCTTTTCCATGCCTATTCCCCTGGAACCTTTTAGTAATATCCTGTATCCGTTAAGCGGGTTGCTTTCCAGGTAGCTGGCTGCTGACTGAACGTCCTCAAATAAGAGTATCTTTTTCCCTGTCAGATCCATGCTGTGTGCCGCCTCACCAAAATGGGAGCCGACAAGTATGCTCTTCTCAAAACCCCTGCCGGTCAGATCGCTTATGACCTTTTGGTGCTCCCGCAGGGCACTCTCCCCAAGCTCCAGCATATCACCCAGCATTACCGCGGTATTTTCAGTGCCGTAATTGCTGAAGTTCTCAATTGCTGCATCCATACTTGTTGGGTTCGCGTTGTATGCATCGAGTATAACATGATTATTCCTGCCTGTTTTGACAAGCTGAGACCTGTTATTTGAGGGGGTGTAAGATTCAATGCCACGTTTGATCTCACCGGGCTTTATGCCGAAATAGAGGCCAACGGTCACCGCGGCCAGAACATTTTCAAAGTTGTAGCTGCCGGTAAGCTGTGTTTTCAGGCTTCCAGCCGTTCCCCTTGCCGCCTTCCCAAAATCCATGCCTGTTTCATAGCCTATCTCCAGGAATGGGAATGAGGATATGATCCTGCCGGTGCAATGGCAGTTTGGATCACTGCCGTAACTGATTGCATCCGGGTAATCCTTTGCAAGGCTTGTTACCATGCTGTCGTTGCGGTTTACAAAGATAACCCCTCTGTTTTTCATTATATACCCGAAGAGCTCTCCCTTGCTCTTTCTAATTGTCTCAACGCTCCCGAAACCCTCCAGGTGGGCCTTCCCAATATTGGTTATAAGGCCATGGGTCGGCATTGATATCTCACACAATCGGGCGATCTCCCCCTGGTGGTTGGCTCCCATCTCCACGATGGATATCCCGGTGCCCCGGTTGGTTGACAGAAGGGTAAGGGGCACCCCTATGTGGTTGTTCAGGTTTCCTGCGGTGGCCGCAGATTTGAAACCGGCAGACAATACCTTATGCATCAGCTCTTTCGTGGTGGTTTTGCCATTGCTGCCGGTAATCCCGATAAAAGGTATGTCGAAGCCCGACCTGTAGTAGTGTGCCAGCTGCTGAAGGCTTGTAAGGACATTGTCCACGCGCACGATCCTGTCATCAGTCGGCTTCACAAAACGGTCAACAACTGCCAGCGTGCATCCGTTCACGATTGCCTGGTGCGCAAAATCGTTGCCGTCGAAGTTCTCTCCCCTTAAGGCAAAGAAAACATCGCCCGGCCCGGCCAGCCGGCTGTCAATGCATGGTACCCCCCCCTTCTCCAAAAGGGATAAGATCTTCAGGGCAGTCTTTTTTTCCATTCAGGGGGTGTTGGGTTATAAAAAAACCCCATTCACTTTAGGTAAACGGGGCTTTTGCCAATAATTCATTAAGTTACCTGGGCTGGGAACCTATTAGGTCCATTGCACACCTGAACCCGATATCGTTGGTTGCTTCTCGCTCATCCATAAATCGCCTGGTACCGGGTGAAAGCCAGTATATCCTGTCTCTCCAGCTGCCCCCCTTGTATACTCGTACCGAATCGTTTATAAGGGATGCTTCCTGGGGGTATACCTCCATGCCTTCAGCGATTGCCGAGGCTTCATCACCGTCTCTGTACCCGACAAAGTTTGCCTGCCTGTAGTTGCGGCCGGTCTGGTTTTCATCTTCATCCACGGGCTGCATTATCATGGAGCCGTCCTCCTCGTCAAAAAGTATGTTGCCATCCTCATCCCTTGCGGGGATCTGGAAAATATTACCCCTGAATGGCCTGAAATCAGCCACCTGTTCAAATGAGAGCGGGCGGTATACATCCTTGACCCATTCGTTGACGTTCCCGGCCATATCATAAAGGCCGTAATCGTTAGGCCAGAATGATCCGACCGGCATTGTGATGTCTCCTCCTGGGTTCGGGTATCCAGCAAGCCCGCTGAGGTCTCCGGGGCCGCGCTGGAAGTTGGCCCGGAACTGCCCCAGTGTCCGGCGTTCATTGCTTCTAACGTGCCTGGTCTCCCAGGGATATATCCTGCGGTCAGAAATGGCATCCTCATCTGTGCTGCCAATAAGGCCCAGTGCGGCAAATTCCCATTCTGCCTCCGTGGGCAGGCGGTAACGGGGAAGGAGTAATCCGTCCTCCCATCTTACCCTTCTTTCACCCGTACCCCTGGGGTCAAGGTCCTCCAGGTTCCTGCGGACCAGGCCTTCATACTCTCCTGCCAGGTAAGCCTGCGTGCGGAAGTGGTTGGCGCCTTCCTGCTCGTCCAGGTTCCAGTCAAGGATACCTTCCCTGACCAGTATCATTTCATTTACCCTGTCGGTACGCCACCTGGCATAGTCGGATGCCTGCAGCCAGCTTACCCCGACTACCGGGTAATCATGATAGGCAGGATGCCTCAGGTAGTTCTCTACATAAGGTTCATTATAAGCAAGGGGGTCTCTCCATACGAGGGTGTCAGGAAGGGCGTCGAAATACTTCTGCGGGTTTGTGTTCCTGAATATCCTGCTGGTCCAGTAAAGGTACTCCAGGTAGTCCAGGTTCCTGATCTCGGTCTCATCCATGAAGAAGGATGAAACAGTCACCCTGCGCGGGATATTGTTCCAATCAAACATAACGTCCTGGTCGGTTCTTCCCATAACAAATGAGCCTCCTTCAATGAATACCAGGCCGGGTCCCTTTTCTTGCAGTTTGTAGGGCGATACCTCGAAACCACCGGTTTCAGGATCGTTATAGGTCCATCCCGTGGTTTTGGATGTTTCCCTGCTACATGACGCAAACAGATAAGGGATCAGTAATAACGTGAACAGGATCGGGATCCTGCCCGAATTGTACCTTGTCATATGCTTATGTATTGATTAAAAACATTAGGTCACAAAAATAACTAAAAACTTGGATAGTTTAGTATGCGCCCGCCAATATTTCTTTGGGGGCAGTTAAAGCGGAAAGCCAGGCTTAGCTCATGTGTCGCATGCATTATATCCGAAAATCCCGAAAAGGAATAATCATAACTGTAACCAATCCTGTAACTCCCCATATTGATCCCTGCAAGGAATGCCAGAAAGTTGACATTCTCAACACCACCGGTGCTGCTGCGGTGGTGACGGAACCAAATGCCTGCCATCACCGGTTTTGCCCCGGTATATATACCTGCGCTGAAATGCGAGAAATCCCCCTGCCTCTGATACACAAGGTTGGGAGAGATGAAGTATTCATACCCGCCCGGCGCGCCACTTTGCCATGGTTCAAAATATAGGCCCATATGTCCTGTATACTTGATTTCAAGCCTGGAGGTTACGCTATCCTGAATATTTTCGTATATGCTTATATCCGGCCGGTTCATGTGGTGGGCAGCAAACCCTCCGTAAACCCTGTCTGAGAAGACCATAACGCCTGCTGCAAAATCTACGTTATGTTTCCAGGTGTTCCCATCCTGCGGGGGAGCCTCTGTTTGCCCGTTTGTAAAATCACTGCCAAATACAAGGTTGTTCCAACTGATGTCGTTGCGCAGATAGGATGCCTGTACCCCGAACTGAAGGTCTGTCTCCCCGGTTAAACGCATATGGTAGGAGTAGACTGCACCTATGCTGTTTCTCATCATCACCATATTGTTCATATCGCTGGTAACAATAATGCCCAGGCCGCCGTAGAGCCTCTCTGAATAGGCGTCGTAGGAGAAATTACTGGTGTGCAGGTCCTCAACCGACCTGAGCTGCCTGTAGTTCATTACCAGCCTGGAACATCCCGTTGAGCCTGCAAAAGCCGGGTTCAGGTAAATGGGGGCCGCATAGAACTGGGAGAAAACGGGGTCCATTGCCATTGCACTGCCAAAGCCGGTAAGTAGCGCAAGCAAAAGTGCAAGACGGGTAAATCCCTGTTTTAGCCTCATTTTTTCGTGCAATGGTATATGTATTATATAAACGCTTCTACTTTAACGTTAAATATGCAAATATAATATACACGGACATTTCCCTTTAGAATATTGCCTGTATGGCATATCTTTGGGCCGTAAAATAAAGGGCCGGCTTTGCCGTTTTTTATAGGATTAAACTTATGCCACCCTGTTTTGTTTTAATATATTGCCGCCTATTCAGTGTTTACTGCGATGCGTATTAAATATCAGGCCACATTAACAGCGTTTATCATCCTTTTTACCTGCCAGGCTGCATTGTCTGCAGGCAGGCGGGTGGAATCATTTATATCATGGGGTTCTCCTGCCAGGGTGCAGCTTATGGGGGAGGAGCCTGCCGCTGCAATCTATTTTGAAGGTGCCCTTTATATGGATACCCTTCCTCTTGTACCGCTTTATACCCACAGGTTTGTTTCGGATATTCCTCATTTCAGCTACTCCTTTGAAATAAATGAAAAGGTGTTTGTATCAGTCAGCCCGGAGGAGCATGAGGTGCTAAGCAAATCGGGACTGAGACAAAATGAGATAGAACTTTACAGGGATATGCAGAGTGAGAGGGGAGAGCGGTTTGATGTGGTGAGTTTTTACCCCTTCCGGTATGATCCCGGATCCGGCGAATATGAAAAACTTGTCTCTTTCACCCTGATGGCCCTTCCTGAATATGACCCGGGTCTGGGTTATAAGGTGGCAGAAGACAGGTACGCTGCCTCGTCGGTGCTTGCAGAGGGATCCTGGTACAGGCTGTGCGTTGACAGGGATGGTATCTACCGCCTGGGCTACGATGACCTGGAGGCCCTTGGTATTGACCCTTCTCAGGTTTTAAAACGGGATATAAGTCTTTTTGGTAATGGCAGCGGGATGCTCCCGGAGGCCAACTCTGCAGATGTGACAGATGATCTTGCAGAGAATGCTATATATGTGAGTGGTCAGGGCTCTGAACCTTTCAGCAGTGACGATTACATCCTGTTTTATGGCCGATCCCCAAATACCTGGTACCTTGAAGAGAAAATAGACGGCACAAGGCTGTTCCGTCACCATGTTAATATATATACGACTGAGTCGTGCTATTTTATAACCACTGACAGGGGGGAAGGAAAGCGTATCGTTACCCGGGAAAGCATTCAGGCCGGCAATGCAATACCGGTGACCGTATTCCGTGACCGCGCCTATCACCAGAGGGATCTCGACAACCTCATAGGCAGCGGCCGTATCTGGTTCGGCGAGGTATTTGATGCCACTACCAGCCGGCAGTTTAATTTTGACTTCCCAAATCTTGCAGCTGGAAGGCAGGCTACCGTCGAAGCATATATGGCAGCGCGCTCCCCAGTGCAGAGCATCTTTACAGTAAGCGCCGGTAACGGCCAGCAACAGATGCCGGTAACAGCCATAAACCCTAATGACTACAATGGTTTCTTCGTAAGATCCGTAAATGATTTTCTGGAATTTACCCCCTCTTCCCCGGACCGTATAACCGTTAACCTGAGTTATAACCGGCCGGGGGCAGGGGCCAGGGGATGGCTCAACTACCTGGTGGTAAATGCCGACAGGGACCTTCGTTTCACAGGCGGGCAGATGGCCTTCCGCCAGCTTGAACATATTGGTGAAACCACCCCGGTGGAATACAAAATCGAAGGAGCAGCAGGCGGTATGAAGGTGTGGGATGTTACCGACAGGTTCAACGTGGAGGAACAAAAGACCGCAAACCAGGGCGGCAATGCCACATTTGTAATTCCTGCAGACACCCTGAGGGAGTTTGTGGCATTTGAGCAGGGAGGGTTTTTGGAGCCAAGCCTGAAAGGCGGGGTGCCAAACCAGGACCTTCATTCCATGAGCCCCGGGGACATGATAATCATCAGCCCGCCGGAGATATTACCCCATGCCGAACGTCTTGCTGAATACAGAAGGGAAAATGACGGCCTTAGCGTTGCTGTTGTTACCACACAGCAGGTATACAATGAGTTCTCTTCCGGCAGCCCTGACATATCGGCAATCAGGAACTTCATGAAGATGTTCTATGACAGGGCGCAGAACGGAGGGGTTATGCCACGCTATTTGCTTTTGTTCGGGAACGGCACGTATGATAACAGGGACCTGCTTGGTTACGGTGGAAACCTCATTCCCACATACCAGAGCGAAGGATCATATTCCTACAGGGAGTCCTATATGACAGATGACTATTTCGGCCTGCTGGCAGACCATGAGGGACAGGGATCACACGGGGTCCTTGACCTGGGTATCGGCCGTTTGCCGGTGCGTACTCCTGAAGAGGCCGGACTACTGGTTGACAAGATTATACGTTACGACCGCAGGGCGCCTTACCTGGCGCCGGGAGAGGATAACCTGGAGTATTCCGCGGTTGTCTCTAACTACGCCGACTGGAGGAACAGGGTGGTGTTCATAGCAGATGACGGGGACTTCAACCGCCACCTTTCCGACTCGGAGATACTTGCAAACCGACTTACAGAAAACAATCCCCTGTTCAACGTGGAGAAGATATACCTGGATGCTTACCAGCAGGTAACCATGTCGGGGGGCGCAAGATATCCGGATGTCAACAGGGCTATAAATGAGAGCTTCAACAAGGGCGCGCTTATGATAAATTATATAGGGCATGGCGGTGTAAGGGGACTCGCGCACCAGAGGATACTCACCTTTGAGGATATTGCTGGATGGAACAACCGTTATAATATGCCGGTATTCATGACCGCCACCTGCGAGTTCAGCAGTTTTGACCAGCCAAGCCCGGAAGAGCTTTCGGCGGGGGTCCGTATTGTGCTTAAGCCCGTGGGTGGAACGGTGGCTCTGTTTACAACAACGCGCCTTGCCTGGTCAGGGAACAATATGACCCTGAACAGGAACTTTATGGATGTCACCTTCAAGAGGGAAGAGGGCGACAATGACCTCAGGATGGGCGACATGATCCGCAGGGCCAAGAATGCCAGCGGTATATCCACCATACCCAGGCAACTGAGGAACTTTGTGCTTCTGGGCGATCCTTCAATGCGGATGGCCTTCCCGGAATACAGGATGGTTACAAGCAATATGCCCGATACAATAAGGGCCTACCAGAAGGTGGAGGTGACCGGCTATGTTACTGACAGGATGGGCAACCGGATAGAAGATTACAACGGGGTTGTATATCCTACCGTGTATGACAAAAAAAGAAGCTTTAAGACACTTGGTAACAATCCCGGCAGCATACCGGTAAACTTCAACGCAAGGAACTCGGTTCTTTACAAGGGTAAGGCGAGCGTCAGGGATGGCGAGTTCAGCTTCGTTTTTTCTGTACCCCGCGATATTGCATACAGCTACGGTGATGGCAGGATAAGCTACTATCTTGACGACGGTGAGACTGACGGCCACGGGTATTACGAGGACTTTGTGATAGGTGGCACCCTGGATGATTTCCAGCCCGACAATCAAGGTCCTGTTATTGACCTATACATGAACGATACAACCTTCGTTTCGGGTGATTATACAAATGAGAACCCCATACTGCTGGCATTTCTTTATGATGAGAGCGGTATAAACATGACCGGAAGCATCGGGCACAACATAGATGCCTTCCTTAATGGCAACACCAGTGAACCCATTAGGCTCACGTCCTATTATCAGTCCGATCTGGATACATACCAAAGCGGCAGGGTGGTTTACCCTTTCCGCAACCTGGAAGACGGGCACCACAGCCTTACATTGCGGGCATGGGACGTACACAACAACCCCTCAACAGCAACCATAGATTTTGTGGTTAGCAGCTCGGGCAGTATAGTGCTTGAAGACCTTATAAACTATCCTAACCCGTTTTCCCATGACACCTGGTTTACCTTCAGGCATAACCAGGCTTTCAATGAGGTTGATGTGACAATTGATATATATGATATGCAGGGTAGGCTGGTTAATACTATTAAAGAAAGAGTTAGCTCTTCCGGCTTCCGTTCAACACCCATTCACTGGAATGGTATGAGCAACAGTGGAAGGCCGCTGGGTAACGGAATATACCTGTACCGCCTTAGCATTAGGACACCATCGGGCCAGAGGGCGGTACAGACAGAAAAGCTGGTTATATTCCGCTGATATTAAAAAACAAGTGGGTATGCAATATGCATTTTACAAAAAGCGTTATATTTGCGTCCTTCAAAAACAGAGTTTTAAACAGAGTGTCCGGACCTGACCGGATCGTGCCTTACCGGCACCTCTTAATAACAAACAAAAACAAATGAAATCATTTTTATCTGCATTTATTGCAATTATAATTGTTCTGGGTTTTCAGCCACTTTACGGGCAGGCTGATAGCGGGTATGACGACATACTCGGGCAGAGGGATGTGAATACCATTACAACGGCAGTTCCTTTTCTGCTGATTGCGCCAGATGCCCGTGCGGGAGCACTGGGGGATGCAGGCGTGTCATCCGCCCCTGACATTCATTCAATGCACTGGAACCCTGCAAAATACGCCTTTATGGAACCCGAGATGGGTATTGCTGTCAGCTATACACCCTGGCTGCGCACCCTGGTACCTGACATAAACCTTTCTTACCTGAGCGGTTACAGGAGGCTTGACGATCTGCAGACGGTGGCCTTCTCACTGAAATACTTCACCCTTGGAGATGTGAACTTCACCGATGATGTGGGTAATTATATGGGTACTGTAAGGCCAAACGAGTTTTCATTTGATGTTGCTTATGCCCGTGTCCTTGGGGACTTTCTCGCGGGAGCCATCGCTGCCCGCTTTATTTACAGTGACCTTACACAGGGCCAGCTGGCAGGTGGTATGGAAACGCAGCCAGGTATTTCACTTGCAGCAGATGTGGCTGCATATTATCACAGGGAGCTTGACTGGGACACCAGGACATATTTTTCGGCCGGGTTCAATATATCCAATATGGGTAACAAGATAACCTACACCGAGGATATTAATGCAGACTTTATTCCTATAAACCTGAGGCTGGGGCCTTCAATGACCTTCGAGCTGGATGACTTCAACCAGATAGCCCTGATGGTGGACTTTAACAAACTGCTTGTGCCAACCCCTCCTATTTATGCAAGGGATGAGAACGGACAGCTCATACCCACGGATGATGGCTGGGAGATTGAGAGTGGCAGGGATCCTAACCGTTCAGTGGTTGCCGGTATGCTGGGTTCCTTCTCCGATGCCCCGGGAGGGTTCAGGGAAGAGCTGAATGAGATCACCATCTCAGCCGGTGCCGAGTACTGGTACGACCAGCAGTTCGCCCTTCGTGCGGGCTACTTCCATGAACATGCTAGCAAGGGTAACAGGAAGTATTTCACACTTGGGGTGGGTCTTAAGTACAATGTGTTCGGGCTGGACTTTGCCTACCTTGTGCCGGTGGCACAAAGGAGCCCGCTTGAGAACGTGCTCCGCTTCTCTCTTTCATTCGACTTTGATGCCTTAAGGGCCGGAAACTAAACCTTCGGGGATGAGGATTGGCTTCGGTTATGACGTTCACAGGCTTGCCGAAGGCAGGCCCCTGATACTTGGAGGGATCAGTATACCTTCAGCCAAGGGCCTGGAGGGCCATTCCGATGCCGATGTTCTGATTCATGCCTTAATTGACGCCTTGCTTGGTGCTGCCTCTCTTGGAGATATCGGGACCCATTTCCCGGATGATGATCCTTATCTGAAAGGGGCTGACAGCAGAGAACTTCTGAAGAAAGTCATGGTGATGATAAGGGGAAAGGGACTTGACATAGGCAACGTTGACACCACAATATGCATGCAACAACCGCGCCTTTCTCATTACATGGCACCCATACGCGAGAGCCTGAGCAGTATACTGGATGCATCATTAGACCAGGTATCTGTAAAGGCAACCACCACCGAACACCTTGGCTTTGTGGGCAGGGGTGAAGGAGCCTCTGCCTTCGCTGTAGTATTGCTAAATGAGTTAAAGGGTTAGGGTTATATTTATCAGCGCCTTAGCTGGAAGCTCTCCCCGAGGTAGAGTTTGCGTACCTCACTGTCGCCTGCCAGTTCTTCAGCCGTTCCCGCCTTCAGTATCTTGCCCTCAAACAGCAGGTATGCCCTGTCGGTTATGCTGAGGGTCTCGTGCACGTTGTGGTCTGTTATGAGCACGCCTATGTTCTTTTCCTTAAGCCTTGAAACTATATCCTGTATGTCTTCAACCGCTATGGGGTCAACTCCGGCAAAAGGCTCATCAAGCAGGATAAACCTGGGGTCAACGGCCAGTGAGCGGGCTATCTCGGTACGCCTTCGTTCACCCCCGGAAAGGGTAACGCCCTTGCTTTTGCGTATATACTGCAGGCCGAACTCATCAAGCAGGCTTTCAAGCTTTTCCTTCTGCTCCTCCTTGCTATTGCCGCTAAACTCCAGTACCGCCTTTATGTTGTCCTCAACACTCAGGTTCCTGAAAACACTGGCTTCCTGGGCAAGGTAACCAATGCCCCTTTTTGCCCTCCTGTACATGGGCTCCTTTGTGATATTCTCATTTTCAAGGTGAATGGTTCCCTGGTTGGGTTTTATCAGCCCCACTATCATGTAGAATGTAGTTGTCTTGCCTGCACCGTTGGGCCCTAAAAGGCCAACTATCTCGCCCTGGCCTACCTCTACCGATACCTTGTTTACAACTACTCTTTTCTTGTATTTCTTGACAAGATCCTTTGTATACAGCTTCATTTTATCAGATTATCCCCTCGCTGATTATATCGTGCAGATGTACCACACCTTTATACTCTCCGTTGTCAACAACGAGCAGCTGGGTTATATTATTTTGCCGCATTATCTGAAGTGCATCCACAGCAAGGGTCTTTCCGCTTATAGTCTTTGGGTCGCTGCTCATTATATCTGCTGCCCTGACCTTCCTTACATCGGTTCCCTTTTCAAGCATCCTTCTCAGGTCACCGTCGGTTATTATGCCCGTTACCCTGCCGTTATCAACGACTGCCGTGGCCCCCAGCCTTTTTGAGGATATTTCTACAATTGTGTCCGGAATACTTGCAGCGGGAGGGACACTTGGACGGGCATTCTTCGGGTACAGGTTTTCTGCCCTGAGGTACAGCTGTTTGCCAAGAGATCCTCCGGGGTGGTACCGGGCGAAGTCATCTGCAGAAAACCCCCGGCAGTTGAGCACTGCCATTGCCAGGGCATCTCCCATGACAAGCTGGGCCGTGGTGCTGCATGTAGGTGCGGGGTTCCCTGGACTGGCTTCGTTCTCCACCGTTGTGTTGATCACAAGGTCCGACTGCTTTGCCAGGTAAGAACCGGTGTTACCCACCATTGCAATCAGCATTGCCCCGAGTGACTTTAGCATAGGTGTGAGCACCTTTATCTCAGGTGAGTTTCCGCTATTGCTGATGCAGATAACTATGTCAGTCTTCTGGATGATACCGAGGTCGCCGTGTATTGCATCCGCTGCATGCATGAAAACGGCGGGGGTACCTGTCGAGTTGAAGGTGGCTACTATCTTACTGCCGATAATTGCACTTTTCCCAATACCTGTTACAACAATCCTTCCCTTGCATTCCAGAATCTTCTGTGCCGCAGAAACAAAGGCATTGTCTATATAATCTTTAAGGCGGCTGATCGCATTGTGTTCATTTTCTATTGTTGATAATGCTGCCTGCCTAATAATACTGGCTGAACCCACGTTATAATATTATTGAAAAAGAATTGTCTGAATAGGTTTTTAATACTAAATTTACGGTACAAACCTACATGATTTTTCTGAATATCAGAAAAATCGGATTCATTTCATGATATGGGAAAGCTGCAGCTATATGGCGCAGCAATCGAGGTGTTTGATTTTCAACGGATTGTGACATGGAGGTAAACAGCAGTGTATCTTTGCGAGAGCTGCTCAAGCAGATTTTCGG
>PWNY01000240.1 GCA_003557805.1 Bacteroidales bacterium
CCTGAGTGCAGCGGAACCGCCTTTTACAGAGCCGGTTAGCCTTTCAGCATCAACCTCCCGGTTTTTCATTTGGCCCTCCCCATCACTTTGCCTGAAAAAAGCCATTAAAAGCTCCAGCTGGCGGGGTGCCTTTTTCTCACAATATTCAAATACCTCCTTTAGTTCTTCCTCCATAAAATATTTCTCCCGGAGCGATACATATCTGACAGTCCTGGGCCTCCATGGATCGTCAAGCTCTTCCTTTAGCAGTATCAAGCCCTTGTCAATCATTGACTTGATAACCGGGAAAATCCTTGATACCGAAATACTTTTTGAAGCCTCTGAAAGAGTCATCGGCTGCTTGTTTTTGAGAGCTTCAAGAAGTTCTGACTCTTTATCGCTAAGTGAACCTTCAGGCGCTTTCACACCGGGGTTAAGCGAAATGCGCGTTTCACCGGCAAGTTTCATTGCTGGGGGTAGAGCAGCGTTCATCACCTCACCGGGGCTGCACATGTAGTAGGATGCAATCCACTCCCAGAAAATGAACTGATCCGGAGTTACAACTGGAGTATTATCCAGCACCGAATGTATATACCTGGCATTGAACCCTTCGGGTGGTATTTGGTGTATCCTTCTCACAAGACCTGAATACACTTTGTTTCTACCGAAGGGTACAACAACCCTTTTACCAGTGGCAATGCTCCCGTTTAGCTCGTATGGGACCCTGTAAGTGAAGCAGGACCCAAGGGGCAGTGGCAGGAGGATGTCAGCATAGAGTGTTTGACGTTGTACCACTGGCTGCAAAAGTTTTAATTGTTATGGATATCAGTCACCCATGCAAATCCCGATACCTCTTGCCGCCTTTATAAGGTCAGAATCAGGGTTGACGAAATTGTATTTGCTTATTGCCTCCTTAAATGGCACCGATACGATGTTCGGGTGGCGGTAGGCGACCATTTTCCCGAAATCTTTTTTAAGGACCATTTCGAATGCCTCCACGCCAAACTGCGTGGCAAGAATACGGTCATATGCAATGGGGGTCCCTCCCCTTTGCAGGTGTCCCAGTACGGTTTCCCTGATGTCTGTTTCAAGGCCGGCCTTTTTCAGATCAGCAATGAGTTTTGAAGCCACGCCGCCAAGCCTCTGTCCGTCATCTCCCTTTTTCTTCTGGTAGTGAACATCACCACCCTTTGGTTTTGCTCCTTCTGCGATAACGATTATAGCGTATCCTCTTCCGCGGTGAAAACGGGAATATATCTTCTCCATGACCTTGTCCAGGTCATAGGGTATTTCAGGTATAAGGCAAACATCTGCACCACCGGCTACAGCACTGTGAAGGCCTATCCATCCTGCATAACGCCCCATCACTTCAAGTACGAAAACCCTGTTGTGGCTGGCGGCCGTTGTAACGAGCTTATCAACGGCAGTGGTTGCTTCCTGTACTGCTGTCTGGAACCCGAATGTGAAATCCGTTGCCGAAAGGTCGTTGTCAATTGTTTTGGGCACTCCGATGATATTGCATCCTTTTTCGAACAGCTTCTGAGATATTTGCTGCGAGCCGTCACCACCAATATTGATAACCGCATCAACTCCAAGGTACTGGAGCCTTCTGATCATCTCGTCAGAGCGGTCAGCGCTTCCCCAGCTGCCGTCCTTGTTCTTGATTGGCCATGCAAAGGGGCCTCCCTTGTTGGTAGTTCCAATTATGGTGCCTCCTCGTATATGTACCCCGGCTACCTCCTTTTCACCGAGAATAACAATTTCATTAGGTTCGTTCAGTATACCGTCAAATGCATTTATGCTGCCGACAACCTCCCAGTCTCTTTCTTTGTTTGCTCTCAGCACAATTGCACGGATAACAGCATTAAGTCCGGGGCAGTCTCCGCCCCCCGTTGCTACCAAAACTCTTTTTCTCATTGTGTCTTTCATTCCTTTTTGTTTTTTACTTTCATCCTCTTTCCGCAAAAGGGATGCAATGTGCACCCTGTATGCAGGATGTCAATCTTCTTTTTGTTTTCTGTTCTTTGTATATCTTTTTGTGTCTCTTTTTGTGTCTCTTTTTGTGTCTCTTTTTGTGTCTCTTTTTGTGTCTGTTGACTTGTACTCTTTTCTTTTTCCTTTAAAAAGCGCATAAAGATTGAACTCACACTTCAGGGGCCCGTTGAAGACTGTATGCCTGGCCTCAGGTCTCAGACCGATGTATTTCATTGCCTCAGGTGCGGCGCTGATCAATCCGGCCCTGAACCCGGCAAACCTGTGCTTCAGGGACTCCCCTATATTGCTGTACAACTCTTTTGTGTCGCTTCGGTTCATCCTGTGCCCGTAGGGAGGATTTATCATTACCAGACCGCTTGTCTCCCGGGGGTGAAGGCTGAAAAAATCCTGTTTTTTGATCTCGACAGTGCCAAGCAGTCCTGCATTCATCAAATTGCGCCTTACTGTATCGAGCATATTCCCCTTTATGTCGCTTGCATAAATCCTTGCGCCGACCTTTTTAATGCCCTCCCTTGCATTTTCCTGTTCCGTTTTGAGCAATCCCGGCTCAAAATCATTCCAGTGGCTGAATCCAAACTCCTTCCTCTCAGCAGATGGTGGCATATTTGCACTCATCATTGCTGCCTCTATTGAGAATGTACCGCTGCCGCACATGGGGTCGAAAAAAGGACTTTCCCTGTCCCAGCCTGCAAGCATGATAAGACCTGACGCCAGCACTTCGTTTATTGGAGCCTGGCCTGCTGATCTCCTGTAGCCCCTTTTAAACAATGCTTCACCGCTACTGTCGAGTGACACCTTGCAATTGTCCCGCACAACGTTGACAATGATACGTATCTGGGCCCCGGCTGTGTCAACGTTGGGCCTGCTGCCGTATTTGTCAGAGAAGCAGTCAACTATGGCGTCCTTTCCGAGCTGGGCCAAAAACATAGTGTTGTTGAAAACCTCTGATTCGTATGCCGTGGCTATTACCGCTATGGTTTTATCCCTGCTGAACAAGCCTGTCCAGTCAACCTCCCGCATCTGTTTATAAAAATCCTCCTTTGAGCTGAACGAAAAGTCTGACAGGGGCTTAAGTATACTGATGGCGCTGCGGCAATGAATGTTTGCCCTGTAAAGCATTTTGCTGTCACCGGTAAAGGCAACTGCCCTTTTAAGACAGCTTACCTCAGTGCTGCCCAACTGCTGCAACTCCCCCGCCAGGACCTGTTCCAGCCCTGCAAAAGTCTTTGCTATAAAAGTACCTTGGCTTGTTTTCACTATTAAAACCTTCCAAAAAAATTATCCGGGGCCGGTATTTGACCTAGCTAATC
>PWNY01000343.1 GCA_003557805.1 Bacteroidales bacterium
CAAAGGCAGGAGATGAACCGAGCGTAATTTTCAACAAATTGGCAGTGTAGAAAACCGCAGAAAGGCCGGCTGGAAAAATTTGGGCAAATTTTTGAGAAAATTGCTGTTAACTGTTAAATATCCTGAAAAATGCCCGTTTAGAGCCAATAATCCCAGAAAATGTGAAAAATGGCTGCTGTTAAATGGTGTGAAGTACTGTTCAATGATTTAACACTACTTAACAGGTACTTAACATTACTCATATCTATAAAAACGGCTTTTAAATACCATAAACCTGAAAAACCGAGTTATTTTACTCACTTTACAGTTTTACAGGAATTTTGTGAAGTATTTTTTTTGAGGGGTGACAGGATGTAGGCAGTGAATCTTCATATTTATTTATATGCTTACTTAATACTCTTTAAAAAAGAAAATGTGAAAGTGATTGATATTTTTACGATAATCGAGGAGCTACACAGGGGAATCAAATACATTCGTTTATGAAAATTAGCACCATTCTAGATCAGATTGACATGGGGAGCATGGCATTGCCTGAATTTCAACGAGGCTATGTTTGGAATAGAACTCAGGTGCGGGAATTAATGAACTCACTTTATCGGAGGTTTCCGGTAGGGAGTTTGCTGGTTTGGGAAACAAAGAGAGATAATACTATTGCCCGTAATCAGGAGAATGTTGCTGAAAATGTAAAAATGCTTTTAGATGGCCAGCAACGAATGACTTCTCTTTATGGAATTATTCGAGGAAAAGCTCCACTTTTTTTTGATGGTGATCCCTGGGTTTTTAAAGACCTCTATTTCAATGTCGAGGAGGAAAATTTCGAATTTTACGGACCGATGAAAATGGATGGAAATTCGAGCTGGGTTGATGTAACCGAACTAATGATTAATGGGATTGAGCCATTTATAACGAAGTTTTCGGCAGATCCTGAAAAAAGTTCTCAACTTGGGTTATATATAAAACGATTGAATCAAATTCATCAAATACAGGAGATAAATTTACACGTTGATGAAATTACTGGTGAAGACAAAGACACTGATACGGTAGTTGAGATCTTCAATAAAGTAAATAGCGGAGGAACAAAATTATCTAAAGGCGATTTGGCTCTTGCAAAAATTTGCGGTTCATGGCCGCAAGCCCGAAGCGAGTTGAGATCACGATTAAAGAAGTGGAAAAATGCCGGATTTGACTTTAAAATGGATTGGTACCTACGCTGTATAAATGCGATTGTTACTGGCGAAGCTAAATTTCAGTATTTAGATGAAGTTTCAACCAAAAAATTTCAAGAAGGTCTTGAGACAGCAGAAAAAGCCGTAGATAAATTAATTAATACGATTTCATCAAGGCTCGGTTTGGATCATGACCGGGTACTTGGTAGTGTGTATTCTTTTCCTTTGATGTGCAGATATATTGCAGATAATGGAATGAGTTTGGGAGATCACCGCCAGCGAGATCAGCTTCTTTACTGGTACATTCATTCAATGCTTTGGGGGCGTTATGCAGGCTCAACTGAAAGCACGCTGGATAAAGATTTAGACCTGATTGAAGATACTGACCAACCAATAGAAAACCTGATACAAGAACTTCGACAAAATCGAGGAGATTTGAAATTATATGGTAGTGATTTTAGAGGTTGGAGTCGTGGTGCCCGTTTTTATCCGATGCTGTATATGTTAACCAGGGTGTGGCACGCTAAAGACTGGGATTCAGGTGATGAACTATCACACCATTTGCTTGGAAATTTAAGCGGATTGCAGCTTCACCATATTTTCCCAAAGGCTTATCTATACGATTCGGATTATGGTCGTCGTGAAGTGAATGCATTAGCAAACATGACGTTCCTTACCCAGGAAACCAATCTTCAAATTTCAGACAGACCACCGGTTGAATATTTTCCTGAAATTGAAGAAAAACACCCCGGAGCATTAGCATCACACTGGATTCCAATGGATGAGAATCTATGGCGAAAAGAAAATTTCAAAAAATTTTTAGTGGCCCGTCAAGAACTATTAGCTAATGCAGCTAATAAATTTTTGGATGAGTTAAAGCATGGCCGTGTTAAGGAAACTGTATTTATAAAAGATGTTCTATCTGAGAATAAAGAGCCTCTGTATACGCGAGTAGATAGTATAGCTGACCAGGAAGAAGAGCAACTACTAAAAGATCTTCAATCATGGGTAACTGAACAAAATCTACCGGAGGGGGAATGGGGATATGAAGTATTGGATGAAAATGAAGAGCCGGAAGCGATCATCGATTTAGCCTGGCCAGATGGCGTTCAAAAATATTTAACCCATCCTGTAGCCCTTCTAATTGATGAGGATGAAGAGACCAAGAAAATTGTCAATAGAGCCGGTTACAGATATTTTACTTCTGTGGATGAGTTTAAACAATATATTTTAAAAGAAATATTAAACGGTACTGCTTGAGCCTATTAGTATTTAGCTATTATGCCTGAAATCTACGACAACATTGCACAACATTTGTATCGGGGGCTAACAGAGACACTTGAAGATTCTTATCGATCTGATTTTTGTGTTGGTTATTTTAATCTCAGGGGATGGAAACATCTTGAAAAGTATATCGAACAATTCGAGGGTGGCGATGATTGCTGTCGTCTGCTTGTTGGGATGCAACGACCTGAGGAACAAATCTTACGTGAAGCAGTTGGGATTTTCGAAGAAGAAGTCGTCGACAACAAGAGAGCCAATGAAATAAAAAAGAGTATAGCCAAATCCTTTCGTAAGCAGCTCACCTTTGGTACACCGACTGATGCAGATGAAACTGCATTGAGAAAGCTGAAGCATCAGCTTATGGATGGAAAGGTAAAAGTTAAGCTGTATTTAAAGCACTCTTTACATGCAAAATTATATTTGCTTTATCGACAGGATAAAAAAACACCTTATATCGGGTATGTTGGAAGCAGTAATTTGACACTTTCAGGATTATCGAAAGGTGGGGAACTTAACGTTGATGTAGTTGAACAGGATGCCGAAAAAAAGCTGGTTAAATGGTTCGAAGATCGTTGGGATGACCGTCTGTGTATTGATATATCAGATGAGCTTATTGAAATTCTTGAAGAGAGCTGGGCAGGTGAAGAACTAACTCCACCATATCATATCTATTTAAAGGTAGCCTATCATCTATCCCAGGAAGCCAGAAGTGGGATAGATAATTATATGGTACCAAAGGCACTTAAAGAGATTTTGATGCCTTTTCAGGAGAATGCTGTAAGTGTAGCAGCACGTCACTTG
>PWNY01000187.1 GCA_003557805.1 Bacteroidales bacterium
GTCACTGGCATTCGCACAAAATATGGGTGTGAGGATACACGGTGGCACAAGCCGCCACAACCACCAGAAGTCCCTGAGGCTATATGCAAGGAGCGATTACGGCACTAAATGGATCGACTACCGTATATTCCCGGATAAGGAGATAAACAGATATAAACGTATTCTGCTGCGAAACAGCGGCAATGATTATAACGGCACACTGTTCAGGGATGCATTCATGCAGTCGTTGCTTAAGGACCTGAACCTTGACATACAGTATTCCAGGCCTGCAATTGTATTTCTCAACGGGGAGTACTGGGGAATACACAATTTAAGAGACAGGCTTGACAACCGCTACCTGCAAACACATTACGGTATTGACAGTGATGATGACTATACCATCCTTGAACTGAATGCCAGGCTTTACAGGGGCAACCCGGATGGTATACAGCATTACAAAGATATGCTGAAACTGCTTGAAGGCCCAGGGGCTGCGGACACGGATAATTACCGGAAGCTCGCTGAAATGATGGATATCGAGAACTTCGCGACATACCAGATAGCCAACATATATGTAATGAACACCGACTGGCCCGGCAATAACATACAGTACTGGAGGGCAAACAGGGATTACGATCCGCAGGCTCCTTACGGGCTTGACGGCAGATGGAGGTGGCAGGTGTTCGATATGGACTTTGGATTTGGCCTGTTTTACAATTACGTGCCGGGTGTGGTTGATATTTACAGGCACAATACCCTGCAGTTTGCACTCGCCCCGGATGGTCCTTCATGGCCCAATCCCCCATGGTCAACATACCTGTTCAGGAAGCTCAATGAAAATGAGTCTTTCAGGAACTATTTCGCTATCCGCTTTGCCGACCTTTTGAATACTGCTTTCAGGGAAGATGTCGTGGCTGAGAGACTCAGCTCATTTGCAGAGCAATACAGGCCTGAAATACCAGAACACATCCATCGCTGGGGTAAACCGGTAAGTATTGAAAGATTTGAATCTTCAGTCAGGACTATGCAAGACTTTGGCCGGCGTAGGCCGGAATATGTTCGCAAACACCTGGCAGATGAATACGGACTGGGTCCCCCTGCAAATCTTAATATTGAGATAATCAGCCCTGACAAGGGAAGTGTCAGGGTAAATACCATTGAGACGGGTCATGGCGAACAACACTGGTCAGGTGTTTATTTCAACGGCATGGAGATGGAGCTCGAAGCACTTCCTGCCCCGGGTTACCGTTTCAGCCACTGGAAAGGAGCTGAGGATATCTCCGGCAGGCAGTTAAATTTTACATTTGCCGGAGAAACCAGTATCAAAGCATATTTTCAGCATGCACTGCTGCATTACTGGCATTTCAACAACCTCCCCGGTGGAGAGATAAATGCAGCAGAGGCAGATTTCAGCGTGAGCGGGAGCGCTGTTATAACCTATCCGGGAGAGGGTGAAGGTTATATGGACAGGACAGATGGTACGCTTTTAAATTCACACCTAAATTCTCCTGCCGGATACGGACTGAGGGCCAGGAACCCCTCCGACACAAGGGAGCTTATAATAGAGGCTCCTTCGGCAGGGTACAGGGATATTATACTATCATTTACAGTGCGCAGGACAACCAATGGTGCAAGAAATCAAAACATATATTACTCGGCAGATGGTGGTGGAAGCTGGGCAGGAATAGAGGAAGCACTTGCCATCCAGGAGGAGTACACTGTTCATAGCTTTGACCTTAGTGAGATTGAAGAGGTTAATGACAACCCTGATCTTCAGTTCAGGATAGTTTTTACAGGCGAAGAGACTTCGGGGGATGATGGTAACAATCGTTTCGACAATATTGCAATCGGAGGAATACCGGTTGAGATGGAGCTCAGTCATTATCAGCCACAGGAGGGATTTCAGTACGAAGAATACCAGGGCCACCACTTTACTTCATCAGGTGGCACCCCACCCTACAGTTACAGGATAGACTCCGGAAGACTACCTGATGGCATGAATTTGGAGACTTCGGGTTTGCTTTCCGGCATACCCTCTGAAAACGGTACTTTCATATTTACGGTCAAAACAACAGATGCAGAAGGGAATGAAGCCAGAAGGGAGTACAGCCTCAGAATTAATTATATGGCACTCCTTCATTACTGGCATTTTAATAACCTGCCCGGTGGAGTCTTAACCTCTGTAAGTTCAGACTTCTCCCCTGACGGTGAAAAGGCTGTTATTACATATCCGGGAAGTGGAGAGGGTTATATGGACAGGACAGATGGCACACTCTTAAATTCAAGGCTGGGCTATAATGCAGCTTATGGCTTGAGGGTAAGAAACCCCTCAGATACCAGGGAGCTGCTGATAACTGCCCCCTCAACGGGTTATGAGAACCTGAAGTTCTCTTTCGCAGTGCACCGCACAACCAATGGGGCCTGGCAGCAGAGGCTCTATTATTCACCAGACATGGGCAGTTCCTGGACAATGATAGATCAAACCTACGGTATCGGAATGGATTTTGACATCCATGAGTTTGACCTGTCTTCATACGGTGATGCAAACAATAATCCTGAACTGATGCTGAAAATAGTATTTACAGGCGAGGAGGCAGCAGGTGACTCCGGGAATAACCGCTTTGACAATATTGCACTGGAAGGGATCAGGTATAACCTAAGCGCAGACGAACCTGAACTGCCAACAGCCATTCTGGAACAGAACTATCCAAATCCTGTTACAGGAAGGACAAGCATCCCGGTCACAATCAGGCAGGAACAAAGGTTGACTATCGATGTTTTCAATATGCACGGCAGGCATATTGCCAGAATATATGAAGGCCTTCTGAAACCAGGAAGGCATGAGTTTGGGTTCGATACAGGCGGCCTTGGAAATGGCATCTATATTTACCGCATGCAGAGCGACAAAGCTGTGATGAGCAGACAAATGATCATTGTCAACTAACCCGGATAGAAGATCCTGGCGTACCTTCCGTCCCTGGCAACCAGGATATAGTAACCAGGAGAGAGCCTGGGGAGATAAAGCACCCTGGTATTTTCCCAGTGACCAATAAGGCGACCGCTGCTGTCAAACAGTCTGACCTCTTCCTCACTCATCATATAAATAGTCCTTCCCGTAACCGGGTTGGGATATACCAGTAAGCTTTCCCTCCTCCCCTGCTGAGCAGCAGTCACCCCCTTTAGAATTATATTGTCAAAACGGTTATTCCCGTCCTCTCCGGCCGATTCAGGACCCATGAAAAAAATCCTGAACATAAGATCCGGGTTATCGCCTGCATCCTCAATATACCTAAGGTCAAATGCTCTTTCCTGGTAATCGGTGGTGACCCTGAAAGGAGGGCCGGCACTCTCCCAGTTTAGGCCGCCATCTGTTGAGTACTGGACAAACTGCCATCTGGCGCCGTTTGCTGTTCTGTGTACTGCGTAAGACAGTTGCAGGTAATCGTATCCCGTACTGGGTGTTATGATCCTTAATTCACGCCTGTTGGAGGGATTTCTGACCCTCAGGCCATAACCTCCTGGAATTCCTGTAAGGCTGTTTATTTCACTGCCTTCAGCCCTGTCAAGCCAGGCATCGCCATCTCCGGGGTAAATAACAGATGCTTTTTCCGGTACGGCACTGTAATCAGCAAAAACAGTGTCAGGCCTGCCGCTGCAAAGGTCATTGAAATGCCAGTAATGGACTATCTTGTCACCAAAAACCCGTATAGTAAAAGTTTTGCGTGCATATTGCTGCAATTTGTCCCTGACCTCCACCTCAAATGTATAACTCCCTTCTCTTACGGGAACACCTGATATCTGGCCACTGCCTGTCAGATAAACACCTTCGGGAAGGCTGCCCGAAACAACTTCATAAATGAAGGGTCTCCTGCCAAATGAAGCTTCAAGACTTGCACTGTATTTTTCATCTTTTTTGCCGGGCGGAAGAAAGATATCATCCAGTTCAAGGCTCTTCTCACTCACAGCAAAGTTGTCAAACAGGGTTCCCCCGGATACCTCTGACGCTATAGCCTTATCAACTCTTATTCTGACCATTAGTTCAGGGTCTTGACTGTCACCTAAAAATTCACTGATGTCATGTTCATATAGCGCGTACTTACCGGACAGCATAACTGCTTTAGAGAGCGATGTCCAGTTATGGCCTCCATCAGAAGATATAAATACTGACTTGACCTGCTTCCCTCCCTCTTTGCTCATTGCTGCATAGGAGAAACAAAGGTTACTGTGCCAAGAAACCGGAAAGGAGAACTCAACTTCACTGCCTTTCCCCGATCCATTTAAAAGCATGGCATAGCCACTTTCTGACCCACGTCTGGTGTTAATTTCTGTACCATTAACGGCTATCTCAATTTCCCCGTTATAAGCACTTGCCATTACCGCATCAGGGTGGTACAGGCTGTAATCCGCAATTACCGTGTCATGGGTGGAGTGAGCCGGCAGTGCATTAAAGTTCCAGTAATGCAACAAACCATCCCAGAACACTGCCGTAATGCGGGTATCACTTTCAAGATCTATAGTGGTGCGGGCCGGGGTTCCGGCCTGAAGGCCTATCCAGTGGCTGAACACCATTCCGCTTCCCGGGATTGCTTCAACCTCCACAGGTATGCCGTTGAAGTATATTCCGGTCCAATCGGCAGGATCCTCAACCCCTGCAAGCCCACTTTCAATCTCAATACTGTTTATCCTTATTTTACCATGATCTGCATCGGTTTTCAGATTTACCATGCTGGTACCGGATAGTCCGAAAATCCCGGTTATTTCCTCCCTCTGAAAGTCAGTACGGTCGTTAATGAACTCCCTTATATGTGAAATGCCCGCCAGGGGATTGGTTCCCCAACGGTCCATGTCATGCAGTGCTTCACCGACAACTGCCTGTATCCTTTCATCAAGCAGTGAGTTCGCATGTGAAGGCAAAAAGCTGGTATTCATTAGGTCAGCAAAACGGTTTATGAACCTTATCCTGAACTCCTCATTCTCCATAAGGCTTAACAGCATTGCAGACGCCTCTGTTGAAGGATCCATAACATCGGTAAGCAGGGCATATTCAACATCGGTAAAGGCATTGTCAAAGTCCCATACCATCACCCTCCATCTGCCGTCACTGTAAGGGCCCTCAGCTATGTCCCTTAACCTCCAGAAGCGGAAATGCTTGCTACCGGGGTTGTCCCTTCCTCCCCAGTCGCCGTTGGCCAGGTAGATCATTCCTGTGTAATAATCCATATAGCTTTCAATATCAAGCAAGGATCCGGCCAAATCAAAATTGCCTGGATCTGACATATCATTCCCGGTAATAAAGTCATACACAATGTTAAAGTAACCTGTGTCTTCCACCACTCCTTCCTCAAGCTGGGTGTAATCAACCGGTTTATAAGGGGAGTCAAGGACTATTACATCATCCGGATCAGCACCATACTCATAGGCTATATGGTAACGGTCCTGCCGGTCCCTGATATTAACCAGCCCCCAGTATACCCCGTTTATGAAATGAACCGCCGGTTCAGCCCTTTGCAGGCCTATTCTCATTCCGGTCATCATATCCTGGGCTGTAACATCCCTGACCATCTGCATTGCATTGCCACCACTTCTGATAAGAAGGCGCTTAAAAATATCAGTATCACACTCAAGAGGACCCATACTTCCCCGGCCGGGAAAGAACACGTGGTGGATATGGGTTTCAGTATCATATATGTTACGGGCATAGAACCTTAAAGATTTCTTCCTGTTGGACCGGCTCCAGCCCCCATGTATCCTTACACCAAGTCCCTGCCCGATCCTGGGCTCTCCCCGGGGCCCAAAGAGTTCCATATACACCTCCCTCTCCCATGCGCGGCCGCGGCGGCCCCAGTTTGCAGGAGCAGCAGGCCAGACAGGATCGGCAGGGTTGTTCATCCTCCACTCATCAAAGGCCCTGCCTGCAGTATAGATGCCCCTGTGGTATTCAAACAGTGAGGAATCGGGAACACTGATTGAGATCACCGGTAGCTGGAAACGCTGATCAATATTGTCCCCGACCAGGAATGTATGGGTCCTGACCGGACTTGGCAGGTAACCATCCCGGAAAACCCTGGCACGTACTACTGTTCCCTGTAATACATCCCCACGGGGTATTCCCGGATCAGGGGAAAAGCCTGTATTGATGCCTGCAATACTCTCCATTCCTGTTTTATCGCTTACCAGGATGGGATTTAAATACAGGTGAGACTGAAAGCTGCCTTCAATGAAGTGGTATGGGCTGTCATAAGGATTAACCGGATAGCTGTCCTTGTATTTAAATGAGCTTCCTGCAGTATTCAATGGGTCGGGAACAGAGCCATCAAGTGTAAAATAGATGCTGGAGCCTTCACCGGCATGAAGTTCAAGCATGAATGAGGATTTATAAAAACCTCCTTTACGACTAAAATCAGGAGGGTCAAGGATGCCTTTGTAAGCAATGCCGGTATTAGGCTCCCCGGGGGTCGGTGTATCAAAGAAATACCAGTTCTCCCTGTCGCCCGGCTTCCGGCCTATCGATATGTCAGTGGGTATACTGGCCGGCTCAAGTTTATCGATTATATTGTCCGAGGGTCCTGAAAGGATAATCTCCTCTCCCCTGGTATCTATAGCAAAACCGGTATGCAAGGCCCCTTTGTCCTCCCTGCGGTTTTTGCCGGAGGCCCATACAAGGAGGTATTCGCCTGGCTTTATGGTGATATCAGGGAATGTCCACCTGTAAGGGTCATTATAGCTGTCAGACAAACCATATCCCTTAATGTCAAGTGGGTGATCACCGTAATTGTAAATCTCTATCCAGTCGCAATAGTCTCCGTCCTCATCGGATATTATCGATGAGTTTGAGGCCATTACCTCGCTTATCATAATACCCTGTGAAAAAGACCTGGGAGGGGACAGCAACAATAGCGCCAGCAGCAGGACCCTCCCAAATAAGATACCGACCCATGGTGCTGTAAATACCATATCCTGAATATTAAGGCAATAAATATGCAGGGTACTACGGCCTCTTGCAAAGCATATTCATTAACTCCGAATATACCATATGGACAGGCAGGCCCATCACATTATGGTATGAACCCTGTATCCCCTCTATGCCGATATACCCTATCCACTCCTGTATTCCATAAGCCCCGGCCTTGTCATAGGGGGCGTACTTCTCAATGTAATAACTTATTTCATTACTGCTGAGTTCCCTGAAGCTTACAAGTGAGTGGTCGTGGAACAAGATTTCCTGGTCCAGCTTCCGTATGCATACGCCCGTATAAACCTCGTGTGTGCTGCCAGAAAGTGATGACAGCATATCGAACGCCTGCTTCTCATCATCCGGTTTGTTAATTATCCTCCCCTGGTGCACTACAATTGTATCGGCCGTAATAACAACCTTATCAGGGTCTTTAAACTCCTGCTCAAAGCATGCGGCTTTCTGCCTGCACAGGAATTTCACAACTTCCAACGGACTCATGTTTTCAGGGAAAACCTCCGGTACCGGCCTTGCAAGCACCCTGAAGGGTATACCGGCCCCTTCCATCAACATCTTTCTGCGGGGTGATTGTGAGGCCAGGATAATATCATACCTGGCCAGGCAGTCAAAACATTTCATATTGAATAGATCCTTACCAGTGAAAACCATCATCATCAAACCAGGTCCCGTGCACCCTCATCACCTGCTCTATTACGTCACGAACGCAGCCTTGACCTCCGTTGCAGGAAGATATGTAGAGGGAGATGCCCTTTATCTCCTCGACAGCATCTGCAGGACAAACGGGCAGCCCTACCTTTCTCATCACCTTGTAATCGGGTATGTCATCACCCATATACAATATGCGCTCAGTATCCAGGCCTTCACTGCTTACAATCTCATCAAAGACCTCCAGCTTGTTTCCGATTCCCAGGTGAACATCATTTATCCCCAGCAGCTCGAAACGCTTCCTGACTGTCTCGCATCTTCCGCCGGATATGATTACTATCCGGTATGATTTCCTGCTTGCAAGCTGCAGCGCATAACCATCCTTGACGTTCATGCTCATGAGCATATCACCCTGCGGGCTGAGCAACACCGTGCCGCTTGTCATGACACCGTCAACATCAAAGATAAATGTGTCTATCCTGGAGAGTAACTGTTTGTAATTGGTCATTGTGTTATCTGAGGGTTTCAAATTAAATTATCACTTTTTATCATTGTGCATCTTCTGTATGCTATCGCTAATATCTTTGTATATCTTCTGATATACCGTATTATCGGATAACATATCAATATGCCTGTCCATTATCATCCGGTTGCCCCTGATTGCTGGACCGGTCTGCATATCTGCAGGGTCTCCCTTGCATGCTTTCCTTGTTGTCTCCCCTATCAGGGGTTTAAGAAGGTCAAAGCCCATACCTTTGCTCTCTAACAGGTCCGCTGCGATGGCATACATATGGTTAACAAAGTTACAGGCAAATACTGCAGAGATGTGCAAAACCCGCCTCTGTGGGCCGGAGATCCATTCGTATTTATCGCTGAGCCTGGATGCAACCAGGGCCAGGGGCTCCCTGTCGGCATTCCTGGCTGTCTCAAGGCAAAGGGGTACGCGGCTGAAATCAATTTCAACATCCCTGGAGAATGTCTGCAAAGGGTAGAAAACACCAAGCCTGTCACCGGCCGGATTAAGATCTTGCATACCCGTGGTTCCCGATGTATGTACCACAAACTTCCCCTTATGCGGAAAGACAGCTGCAACTTCCCTGATCGCATCATCAGTAACTGCTATTACATAAAGCCCCGCACCATCTATTATCCCCTCCGGCCTGGTAGTGTATGTGCAACCCAGGCTGGCGGCCAGTAATGAGGCGCTTTTCCTGCTGCGGCTGTATACCTGCAATACTCTAAAGCCCGCATTCCTGAATGCTTTCCCCAGGTGCGTCGCTACATTGCCTGCCCCGAGCAATACAACACTGTTTATTTGATCACTGCTCATTTCTTACCAGATAGTTTTTGCCGGCTAATTCTTTTCTCTTCCCTTCTCCTCTGGCTGAAAGCCATCCAGAGACCTGCCAGCAACACAATTATACTTATCCATAACAGGTTGATCAAAGGGAATATTACCGTTTTGATAATAATGAACTCCGGCTGTTCTTCGTATACCTCCAGCTGAATGGTATAGGGCTCATCCAGGGGCCTTGCAAACCTGAGTTTAAGATCAAGGTCAACAATAGTATGGTCCTGATGTATCACAGAATTACCTTCCACAATATATGAAGGGCTTATGCTGTAGGTCTCCCCGTAATGGGTTTCAAGGGATAACAATGCAATTACCCTAAGCACCCCGTCTTCATCTTCCCGGCCTTCAACCTGCAGGTCATCCAGTATTAAATGGTTGTTGTTTATGTGGACCGTATCACCCACTGAAATCTCCACCTCTGCAACCAGGGTGAAAGGATCATTATTATCTGTATCAGAAAGGTCAGCAAAGCTGACATATGTGAACACATCCCTTAATGGGAATACCTTTGCATATGGTTCGTAAACATTACCCATCCTTTCGTTCAGCAGCACTGTAGGATAGGAGGTAAAAACACGGTAAAACTCACCGTCCCTGTTCTTTTTAAGAAAGTCAACATGGTACCTTATACGGTCACCGTCAAAACTCCTTCCGGTATAACTAACATGATATTCCCCCATGGGCAGGATCTCATCCTTTATCAGTAAAAGGTTTTCGGTTTCAGAGAAGTTCTCCCCCAGGAAATAACCGGAGGTGTTATGGGATATAGTTGTTTTATTTGAAAACGTCAGCAGTACAGCCAGCAGGAACAGCGCCATGCCAAGATGTGATACCGCTCCTCCTGCACTTATGAACTTTCCTCTAAATCGCAGCAGCATGTCAAGAGATGAGAAAAGTGCAAACAGCGATGCAAACAACATCATTATATGTCCGCTGCCACTTATACCGTAAAAGAACAACAACAGCAGCCCTGCAAAAATTGCAGCAATTGCAGCAAAGCTCACCAGTATAAAGAACTTTCGTGCATTGTTACTGCCCCAGCGCAGGTAATGGGTAAGCCCGATAAGCAGTGCAATTACAACTGCGAAGGGCAGCTGCCAGGTATTGTAATAGGATACCACATTGGCAGGCGGTGACAGTTCAGTTCCAATAAGGGCGTTGATAACTGGTACGGAAGTACTGAATATTACCTGGAAAGCCGACAGTGCCAGCACAAGCGAGGCCACAAACATCCAGAAATCACGTGTAAAAACCTTTTCACTATCCTTCGAGGGGAGTTTTTTGTAGTTGCGTACAAGCAAAACCAAACCGGTAATAAGAAAGCTGAACAAAAATACCAGCAGATGCCCTCCCATTCCGTCCCTGCCAAAGGAATGGACTGAGGTTTCACTCAGAACCCCGCTTCTTGTAAGATAGCTGGCATATATCACGAAAATATAAGCAAGGAAAGTAAAGAGGAAGGCAGGGAAATAGGTGTGCCTTTTTTTCCTTGCAACTATCATAAGGTGAAGGGCCGAGACTATTATCAGCCAGGGTACCAGGGAGGCGTTCTCAATCGGGTCCCATGCCCAGAACCCCCCGAAAGTCAAAGATTCATAAGCCCATACGCCTCCGAGAAGGATTCCGGCTCCCAGGAAGAATATCCCAAGTATTGTCCAGGGCAGTGCAGGCCTTATCCAGTCATGGAACCTGCCCCTCCATAGTCCTGCCATTGAAAAACAGAAAGGTACCAGCACTGCGGCGTAACCGATAAAAGTAACCGGGGGGTGTGAAAGCATCCAAAAGTTCCTAAGCAATGGGTTCAGGCCGTTGCCATCAGTTATTAGCGACAGGTAGTGGGGGTTGTGGAAGAAATGGTTGCCGGCATTCTCAGGGGCAAGCCTTAAAAGCAAAAAGGGGTCCATTCCGATGCTTATTCCCTGGAAGCGTATACCGAGCAACATGCTGATCATGAATATCTGGCAAACAGAGAATATTGTCATTACGTGCATCTCCCACTGCCGTGAATATCGCATCAGGAGCAACCCGAATACAGCCTGGGAGAGAACCCAGAAAAGCAGGCTGCCCTCCTGCCCGGCCCAGAAACTCGCTATGCTGTACCCAAGGGGTAAATCGTTTTCCATATGGATCCACACATAACGGTATTCATAAAACCTGCTCAGCAATATATATATAAGCATCAGGGATGCAATCCCTGTCATCAGCGAATGGAACCTGAACGCTTTCCTTCCCCAGCTCCTCCACTGGCGGTAATCTATTCTGCTTGTATAAGAAGCCCTGTAGTAAGACAATGCGGCAAAAATGGCTGAAAAGAAAGCAAGAAAAATTGCAAACCGGCCTGCATATCCCCAGACCAGGTTTTCACCTATGTATTGAATATCCATGTATTATTAACTTGTTTCTACAAAAGTAATCGTTATCTTTTTATTATCCGCTGCGAGGCGTTAACCTCCGGCCCGCTGATCTTCAGTATATAAACTCCGCTTTTGATTTCCCTGCCACCAAGGTCTATATCAAGGCGGTGGTTTTGGCCAGCATTGATACGGCTGCCTTTCACCTTCCTGCCGTATATGTCGTAAACACTCAACTGGTGCTCGAGGGTGATACCCCCATCAATCTCAAGTGTGAATACATCAACGAAAGGCGAGGGATATGCAGTGATCAAACTGCCCTTGCTTAAATCCCCTGGCACATTCACGTACAGGCCACCAATCATGTCATACAGGCCTGCTGCCACCACGGTATTGCCAAGCATAGTAGCCAGATCATCCGCCATATGAATTGCAAAACCAATGCTGAGGGTATCACCCGGGGCAAGAGTGTGCGGCCCGCCGCCTATAAGGGAGGATATATCATTATCTTCCCTGTAGCTCCCAGCGTACATACGGTTTGAGTTAAATGCAGTAAACTTTTTAAACCCAGTGAAACCGTTATCTATCCTTATGCTCCCGCCTGCTCCCTGCTTATCAAAGGCATAATGCCTGAGTGGTGAGGAAGAGAGCAACTGTATGCCAGTGTAATGTCCGCCGCTTGCGGAGTAACTGTATGCCAGCCCGGAGGGGACGTCAATGGTTGCCCTGTGCCGTTTATTGTCCCTTAATACCCAGTCAGCAAAAAAACCGACATTAAGCGAACCGAGCACATTGGGAGATTCATTTATTATATCATAATCAAGAATAAAAAAGTCCCCGGCTGTTTCATCATCCCAGAAATAGGCACTGTAATTTACCGAAACACCAAGGGGTCTTCTACCATCCTCCATGAGATCAGCCAGGCTTCCGGTAACCTTTAAAGGAGCCAGGGGATGCTCATCACTTATGGAAGGAAGAGCCAGGGGATGAAGGCTGTTGCTGAAACTTGCCGAATCAGCGCCATATATGTTGTCTGCAATCTCAAATGTACTGTTGGCTATCACTATACCCGCACACCTTATAGTTGTATAACCGTTATTATAAGTAAGACCTCTGCCCTGGGTGTAGTCCGGGTAGTTGAAGCCTATGGCGCCTTTTGAGGATATTGTTGTGCTTATGCGGCCGGTATCAATATTGACATATTCGGTATTCAGCGTCCTGCCGAATGACTTCCTGCCCGCCAGACCCAACTGGCTGTCATAAAGCTTAAGGGTAAAAACAACATTATGGTTTACGGGCAAATCTCCTGATACAGCGATCATAAAGGGGTTATCCAAATTGTCGGTAACTTCATAGGTGGATAGTGGTGCAATCGATACAGTATCA
>PWNY01000031.1 GCA_003557805.1 Bacteroidales bacterium
GCTGAGGTATGTATCACCTAGTATCTGTATATAATCCTCATAAAACGAAAAGGACTGAACCTGTGACATAAAGAGTGCAAAAAGGGGATGGTTTACCCCTGAGACCCTTGATGCAAGGACCGTTTCATTGTTGCGCCCGGGGTAACGGTACTTGCGGCTGGTAACTGTCTCCATCATGAAAAAGTGCCTCTGGCTGAGATATTCTGAGATCCTCAGGGCAATACTGTCAGAAGATGAGCTAAGTTCCTCTTTGCCTGTAACATCGATCTCTCCGCTGAATATGAACTTATTGTATGAATTGTAAGAAAAAGCGGATATGTTTTCAGGGTTATTGTTATCCTTTTCCCTTATTACGTTCTCAATTATCCTGTGTGCCGGGTTTTCTCCTGCAACAACTTCAACAACGGCCAGATCAACGGCTGCAGGATACAATTGGATATTGAGACTGCCATCCTCCTCCTGGATTATTATCTCCCTGGTCTTGTAACCAACATAACTAAGACGCATGCTGCTGATTGCCTCGTTGTGCTCAATGGTGAAATAACCATCTATATCTGTCATCCCGCCCCTGTTGCCTTCATTGACCACGATATTTACAAAGGCAAGCGGCCTGCCTGTTACAGCATCAGTCACCCTTCCAAAAACGGTATACCCGGACGAATTGCCTGCAGGGCATGGTTGTATAGTACCCAGCACGACAACAAGGGCCAGGATAAATCCCCTTAAAAACACTAACCTTCCAGGCACTGCGGTTTTACTGGTCAACGGTGAGGCAGCTTGCATAATCTTTTGATTCTTTGAAACAATGCGTAAAATTTGTATTAATTTTGTAGAAATCAAAGAATAAAAGGCAAAATTGGAAGAACCTGCTGAACCTTATTCGTGCCTGGCAGCACTAATGGATCCAAATACCCTTGGCCTTTCACCTGAAGCCATCCCATTGCTTGGCATAATGCTTTTATTGCTTTTCTTCTCGGCAATGGTGTCGGGTTCGGAAATAGCATACTTCTCACTGACCCACAACCAGATAGATAATATCAGGAAACAGAAAAAATCCAGGGACAAAATGGTGCTGGCTCTGCTTGAACGTCCCAACAGGCTGCTTGCTACGATCCTTATAGCAAACAACATAATCAACATTGCGGTCATTATATTGTCGACCATAGTATTCAGGCCACTCTACCAGCTTAACCTGCATCCCGTAATCGCATTTATTATCCAGGTTGCACTGGTCAGTTTCCTGATACTGCTCTTCGCCGAGATCCTTCCGAAAGTATATGCCTCCCGCCACCCCAGGCATTTTGCCATGATAATGGCACAGCCCCTGCTGCTGCTGAGAAGGTTGTTCAGGCCACTTAGCTCACTGCTTGTCAAGACCACCAGGATCATTGACAGGAAAATGGAAAAGAAAAGGCCCAACCTTAGCATGCATGAACTCTCCCACGCACTGGAGATCACAACTGATGAGTCAACCACAGAGGAAGACAAAAACCTGTTAAGGGGAATAGTAAAATTCGGCAATACCTATGTGCGTGAGATTATGAAATCGAGGGTTGACGTGGTTGCAGTTGATATCAATATGGCCTTCCCGGAGCTGGTTGAGGTAATACGGGAGGCCGGATACAGCAGGATACCCGTTTACAGCGAGAGCTTTGACAATGTACAGGGCATACTCTACATAAAGGATGTGCTGCCGTATACCGACGTAAGTAACAGCGGTTTCAGCTGGCAGAAACTGGTAAGGAAGGCCTTTTTCGTGCCGGAAAGCAAGCGCATCAACGACCTTCTTAAGGAGTTCCAGGAGAAAAAGATACACATGGCCATAGTCGTGGATGAATACGGCGGAACTTCAGGCCTGGTTACCCTGGAGGATATACTGGAAGAGATCGTGGGTGAGATAAATGATGAGTTCGACATCGAGGAGGCGGTATATTCAAAGATAGATCCGAACACATATGTTTTTGAAGGGAAAACCCTGCTCAAGGATTTTTGCAAAATAACGGGGGTCGATGATGATGTGTTCAAGGATATAAAGGGAGAGGCCGACACCCTGGCAGGGCTGATTCTTGAGATCAAACAGGAAATTCCCTTCAGAGGTGCCAAAATAAAGTACGGTAATTTTGAGTTTGAAATAGAGGGAGTCGACAAGCGCCGTATAAAAAGCATCAAAGTCAGGTGCAAGGAATAATCTGTTCTATGACCTTTATTTATCGAATAATACTCATAATCTTCCTGCCGGCTGCATTGATGTCAGCCTGCAACCAGGGCCATACGCCAATGCCCAGGGGATATATACGCATAGAACTGCCGGAAAGGGAGTATAAGCGATTTGACCTGGATTACCCATACAGTTTTGAGCATCCGGACAACTCCGTAATTGAGCCGGATACAAGGGAGACAGCCGAAGATTACTGGGCCGATATTTTCTACCCGGACTTCAGGGCGCGCATTCACCTGAGCTACAAACCCGTTGAAGACAGGGCCCAGCTTCAGGGCCACCTTAATGATGCACGCACCTTTGTAACCCGGCATATACCAAAGGCAAGCGCAATCAGGGATGAAGTTTTCATCAACCAGGAGGCTGATGTTTACGGAATGCTTTACCAGATAAAGGGGAGGAATGCCGCAACTGCACTGCAGTTCTATGCAACCGACAGTTTGAACCATTTCCTGCGTGGGGCCCTGTACTTCAATGTAAGACCGAACAACGACTCCCTCTCGCCGGTTATCGATCATATTGAGGAGGATATAAGGCAGCTTTTTTCAACCCTCCGGTGGAACTAATGTTCAGGTGAGCATATTGTACGCTGTGCTTATCTCCACGAATGAAGGGCCCTCCTTTTTTCCGAAATTTCCGGCAAGTACAACTATAAGGTCCTGCATACCAATCTCCTTCTTGTCAACAAGCCGGGTAAGGGTTGACTTTATAAACTCTTTTTTGGAGAGCTCTATATCCATATGGTCGGCCATCACTCCGTAATTAAGGGCCAGCTCCCGCATCACCCGGGGTTCATAGCACTGCGCATAAATGGGCACCCTGCCACGGAATGCCGACAGGTAACGGGCGGTTTTGCCCGTATCCGTATCGGTAATAATGGCCTTGGTATTGAGCCTCTGTATTGAACGTACAGCTGTTTTTGAGAGAAACACCGACACCTGGTTGTCGTGTGGCATTACCTTACTGTCAATTGAAAAGGACTTGTTGCTCTCTGCCTCCCTTACAGTACTGGTCATCATCTTTACAGAC
>PWNY01000358.1 GCA_003557805.1 Bacteroidales bacterium
AGAGCCCCATTTTCAAGGGCGGCAGCGCGCATATTTTCAAACCCCGGGATCAGTCCTGACCGTAAAGGCTCAGCAATAACATCCTCCATGCTTCTACCAATAAGCTCATTGTCGGATGTACAAAACCCTGCCACCATCCCGGCAATATTTCCCCACTGCAGGATGGCATCCCCCAGCGGGATACTTTGAGGGATGATCTTCCTTGCCTGTTTTGTGGAGATTTCAATATGAGGGTGGACAAGCGCACAAACCAGGACAGGGGAAAAAGGAAGCTGAACCGCATCGATCTGTTCCCGCCCCCTTACCAGCACCACACCCCCCAAAAGGGAGGAGGCGACATTGTCGGCATGGGTGCTGCCGCTGGATATTCTCTCTCCCTCTATTGCAAGGGGAAGCAGTTCCCTTCGGCTAAGGGGCCTGCCCATAAGCTCATTTACTGCAACAAGTCCGGCAACGGCACTGGCAGCACTGGAGCCTAGCCCACTCCCGAACGGCATCTGTTTGTACAGGCTAACGCTTACCCCCTGTCTTTTGCCGATCTGCTCCAGGTAGCGGATCACAACGGCGCTGGCTATATTCTTTACCGGATCACGCGGCAAACGGCCACCATCCCCCTCTACCAGGGCAAGACTTACCCTGCCGCTGCAATTAAGCTGCATATCGACCCTGTCACCCGGGCGTTCAAGTGCCAGACCCAGAACATCAAAGCCGCATACCAGATTACCTATGGTAGCAGGTGCAAAAACACTTACAGATTGCATTTCATATAATTTTATGCTGAGGCTGACTAATGCTGTTAATGGGCTCCAACTCGCACCAGGTCTGCCATGACCCCGGCAGCAGTTACTTCGGCACCGGCACCCGGGCCTTTTATCACCATTGGGTTGTAAAGGTAGCGGTTGGTTGTGAATGAAACAATATTGTCACTGCCGTTCATATTGTAAAACGGATGTTCCGGCCCCAGCATCCTCAAACCCACCGAGGCCTTACCCTCAGACAGCTCACCGACGAACTGCAGCACCTTGCCCTCTGATTCAGCCTTTTCCCTGAAAGATCCGAAATGCCCCTCAGCCTTCTCAAGCTCATTAAGGAACTCTTCTACACTCCCTGCATTCAGGCAGGCTTCGGGAAGCAGCTGCTGCAGTTCAATATCTCCTATCTCCATCTCAAACCCGGTTTCCCTGGCCAATATCAGTATTTTCCTGACAAAGTCCAGGCCGCTGAGGTCATCCCGGGGATCCGGCTCGGTAAGACCCTTATCCATGGCCTCCCTTACAACCGAAGCAAAGCTCCTTTCTCCCCTGTAATTATTGAAAATATATGAAATGGTACCCGATAGTACTGCCTCTATCTTCAGTATCCTGTCACCGCTTATCATCAGGTCATACAGTGTTTTCAGTATGGGCAGCCCCGCACCTACTGAGGTTTCATACCAAAAATCCACCCCGTACTTTTCAGCAAGTTCCTTGTCGGTTATATACCTGTCCAGAGGACCTGACACCCCAGTTTTGTTGCAGGCAACAACGGAAAAGCTGTTTTTGAAAAGAAGGCCGTAAAGGCCCGCAACATCGTTACTTCCCGTGTTGTCTACCATGACCGAGTTAGGGAGGTTCATTGCCACAGCCCTGTCAACAAAGCTTTGTGCATTCCCCATTTCCCCTTCATTATCAAAACACTCCTTCCACCGGATTGCTGGTATTCCTTCACTTCCCAGGAGCATCCTTTTACTGTTGCAAACACCTGCGATATTTACCTTAAGATGACGCTGCTGTTCAAGATAGCCGGCATGCTCACCTATCTGCCTCAAAAGGGTGCCGCCGATATTTCCCAGGCCGATAATGAACACGTTCAGTGTACGAACCTGTGAAAGGAACATCGCATCATGTATGGCATTCATCCCCTTTGACAGGTCCCTTCTGTCTATTACCACCGAGATATTAAGCTCTGAGGAGCCCTGTGCTATTGTCACTACATTCACCCCGCTGCGTCCCAGTGCACTGAAAAGTCTTCCGGACAGACCTTTTGTATGGCGCATATTCTCGCCCACAACTGCGATTATGCCCATCCCCTCCTCTTTTGAAGGCTCGCCAATCAATCCCTGGGCTATCTCCAGGCGGAACTCTTCCCTTATCACCTTTTCTGCACGGAAAACATCCGCTGTCCTCACCGCCAGGGAGATACTGTGTTGCGAGCTGGCCTGTGTTATTAAAACAATATTTATATGTGACAGGGCACTGAACAACCTGCCGTTAAAACCTTTACGGCCTATCATTCCGCCTCCCTGGACCGTTATTAGGCAGATATCCTCAATACATGACATCCCCCTTATCAGGGATGCACCTGAAGGCATCGTGCTGCTGATAACCGTACCCTTAAAGGATGGGTTAAAGGTGTTGCGGATAACTATGGGTATATCCTCTGTACGGGCAGGCATCATTGTGGGTGCATGTATCACCCTTGCACCGAAATATGAAAGCTCGGTGGCCTCTAAATATGTCAGCCTCGGCACAGGGAAAGCCTTTTTGACCACAGCAGGGTCGGCTGTCATTATACCGTCCACATCAGTCCATATCTCAATTTTTTCTGCCCCAACTGCCGAGGCGACAATAGCCGCAGTATAATCCGAACCTCCGCGTCCCAGCGTTGTGGTATCCCCATTCTCACAGGATGCAATAAATCCGGTAAAGACAATCACAGAGTCAGGCCGGCAGGAGCAGTATTCCCTTATCAGGGAGTGAGTCTCGTCCAGGTTCACCGTCGCATTGCCGAAAAGTTCATTCGTCTTTATCAGGCTCCTTGTATCCGCAAACACCACATCACCCAGGTGCTGGTCCAGTATATGGGCTATCATGCTGCAGGACAGCAGTTCGCCATATGCCAGTACCCTGTCCTGGGTACGCGGTGATACCTCCCCCACTGCCCTGACACCCTCCATAAGAGCCCTGAGTTCACCGAAGAGCCTGTCCAGTATGGAGTAAACGCTTTGCTGGCACCTGGTGCCACCAAGCACCCTTACTATATCATAATGCCTGTTTTGTATCTCTTCCAGGCCCTCCGATGTGTCTGCCCCCAGTGAGGCCATGGTCAGCAGCTGCTGAAGCCTTGTAGTGACACCCTTCAGTGCCGAACAAACCAGAAGGGGCCTCTTCCCCTCGCTCTTCGCCATGCCCACTATCCGTATCACCTCCCTCATGGAATCAGGCGAACCAACCGAACTGCCCCCGAATTTCTGAACTATCATG
>PWNY01000289.1 GCA_003557805.1 Bacteroidales bacterium
CGCCGGGAACTGGAAGAAAAGGAAGTTAGTTTTATGATTTCCGGGATCATAAATATGGATGAGTCAGTACAGGACAGCATTCTTATGCCTTTTCTCCCGGGATTGTCAGATGCGGGAAGCTGCAGGGACTGGGATGCAGGTGTGCCCGTTGAGCTGGATCGCATAAGAGATAAGGATGAAGAATACTGGGATGATTACCGGGGTACGCCAAAGGCTTATATTTCACTGGAAGATGGACAATCTCTCTGGACCAACAGGTTTGGCAATCTTACATCGATCTGGCTGGATGCCGGTACGGCAGATCTTACATCAGTTATTGACTCTGTTTCCCTAAGTGCTGACCCAATGCAGGCGGGTTTTCAGGTCAATGAGTTAAGAAAGAGAGGTTTTGAGGCCGCTTCAGGTGGTGTTGACTTTGGCCTGCTCTTCGGTGGGCTGGGCTTTTTCGTGATGCTAGCAGGCATAATGCTATTTTTCCTTCTTATGCTGTTTAACCTTGAAAGGAGGGCTGAACAGGTAAAACTCTTTTCTGCCATTGGTTATTCCAGGAAGTTGATAAGGAAAATATACCTGGGAGAGGGAATGGTTGTCGCCTTGGCGGGAGGGGTTTGTGGAATGTTGTTAGCCGCAGGTTACGGAGAACTAGTCCGGTATGCCCTGGCAGATATATGGCAGGAAATTGTAAGAACCGACCTGCTCGTCCTTGTTATAAGACCCATATCACTGCTAAAGGGACTGGGAATCTCTCTTCTGATCGCCTTTTTGGTAACAATGTCTGGAATAAACCGCTACATCCTTAAATACAGAAGAGCTAAAAACCATCATAATGAAGCAAACAGGTCTGCCGGACCACATAAAAAAACAGGGACCAATGACCGCTTCACTCTTTTGGCATCCCTGCTGTTTTTCATTGCCGGTGTTGCATTATTAACACTGCAGCTTATTAATGTCACCGAGCCTGGGCCTGCAGGTTTTTTTGCCAGCGGGGGATTGCTCCTTTTGGCGGTTTTATTGCTTTCACGCTTACTGCTTTTAATAATCGGCAGCAGAGGGTATGAAAGAATTGACAAGATGCGGTTAAGCATCAGAAACCTAGCAAGAAACAGGACAAGGAGCCTAATGGTTATAATACTTCTTGCACTTGGGGTATTCGTTATAATCTCAACGGGCTCTTTTAGGAAAGATGCTGTATTAGAGGACCTTCATCCGGAAGGTGGTACCGGGGGATTTCTGTATGTTGCAGAATCAACGGTGCCTGTACTTTATGATCTGAACAGCCGGGAAGCCCGCCTTGACCTTAACCTGCCGGGAGAAGTTGATTTTGTACAGTTTATGGCCAGCTATGCAGATGATGCAAGCTGTCTTAACCTGAACGAGGTGGCAACCCCACGCATCATTGCAACTGATCCGTCCTTGCTTGATGGCAGGTTCAGTTTTTCCAGGGCCACAAAATGGATGGATACAGAAAAACCCTGGGAAAGCCTTGAGGGGAAGTTGCCGGGGAATTCTGTTGAACCAGTCACAGGGAATGGAGAAAATACAATGCCTGTAATACCTGCAATAGCAGATATGAGTGTCATACAGTGGGGGCTGAACAAAAGGCTCGGAGACACTCTTTTCTATACAAATGAGCGGGGAGATGAGATAGGACTCTTACTTGTGGGAGGACTTGCCAATTCAGTTTTTCAGGGTAATGTTATCATTTCTGAGAACAATTTTCTCGATCACTTCCCCTCCACCAGTGGCAGTAATTTTTTCCTGATTGATGCACCGGCAGAAAGGGGTGATGAGTTACGGGAAGAGCTTCAATTTATATTCCGTGACCATGGATGGGAGATGGCAGGTTCAGCAGAACGCCTAAATGAGTTCAATTCGGTTGAGAACACTTATCTGGTAATTTTCATGATGCTTGGAGCCCTTGGTGTATTATTGGGAGTTGCTGGACTGGCAGTGGTTATGGCCCGATCAGTTGCTGAAAGGAAAACCGAACTGGCACTGTATGCATCCGTTGGCTACAGGAGGTCTCAAATAGCTTTTGTTGTTTTTCGAGAATACCTGCTTCTGCTGGTTTGGGGGCTAATTTCAGGTATCCCACCTGCACTAATAGCAGCACTTCCCTCTTTTATTGGCCCACAGCAAATTAACCCGGGTTTTCTTGCTGTAATTATAGTTGCAATATTCATCCACGGAATTATCTGGCTGGCTTTGACTCTTCTTTTTATGGTAAGGCTTAATAATCCAGCTGCTGTTCTCCGAAATGAATGACCCTGTGGTTATTTTACTTTGGAAGGAGTTCTGAGTTACGGAAAACAGTTCAGCAGGCTTACTTTTGACGGTATTCCGATGGTGGGGATCCTGTACTTTTTGTGAAAAAGTGACTAAAGTGTTCCGGTTCGGTGAACCCCAGATTAAATGCGATCTGTTTTACACTGTCATTGGAGAACTTCAGGTCCCGGCACGCTTTGATCATTACCTGCTCCATTATAACGGACTTTGCCGTTACACCCATTACCTTTTTAACTAAATGGTTAAGATGCTTAGGGGAAATATGCATCATCTCCGCATACCGGCTAACCGAATGTATACTCATGAAATGTTCTGAAACCAGGTATTTGAACATGCTCACGGTGTGTACCTCTTTGTTGTGTGTAGCCTTTGTCCACCTGATATTACAGCGGCTGTCGCAATAAACCAAAAGGGTCTTTAAGAGTGAAGCTATAGCTATATCCTTATTCGGTATACCTGAACCGGAAAGTTCGTGTATCATTTCGGCAATATCATTCACCCTGTCACCGATCTTGGGGCTCAGTACAATTTTAGGGATCTTCAGGAATGAATCAAAAAGGTCAATATTGTAAATGTTGAGGTTCTCAATATATTGTTCGCGAAAAAACTCTCTTGAGAAAATCAGTATCCAGCCCCTGATCAACTCTTTTTCAGTTTCCAGCATAACTGTTTTCCCCGGACTCAGGAAAATAATGTAATTTGAGCATGCAGGAATTGAAACAGAGTTTACTGATATATTCCTTAAGCCTTCGGCGACCCACAGAATGCTGTAGTTGCTGTTGTTACTAAAATAACGTGTGCCTGTATTTAGCTTTTGTATTGTAAGCGACATGTCACATGGCTCCCTGGTAATTATATAAATATAAGTATATATAATGAATAAAACAAGGCCCGGATCAATTTTTCCGGGCCCTGGATGTTATTGGATCATATAATATATTCATATTCAAACTCACAGCTTACTTTTGGATTAAAGGGGAAATACATACCAAGCGGGTTATTTCGCCATACCCAGACATGCAGCTGGTAATTGTCAAAAGGCAGACCTTCGCCCGGAAGTTTTGCCTCGACAAAATCAAATTCTCTATTGCCCAAAAAAGGAGGTTCAGTGTTTACTGCATCCCAGGCAGCAGCAACAATTATATATTCCACTGCGACAAGATTCATCTCGCCGTCCTCCTGCGCTTCATAGATCAGTGCCTCTGGGTACCTGTGGTCGAAATCACCTCCAATAAGATCAGGTCGTACAAAGTGGTAGCCCATTGCTCCAAGCCCTTCTTCGTATACACAATCTGATCCCATAACATATCCCTCTGCAAGAGCCTTTTCGATTTCGTGAAACCTTGCCGTGTGCCTGCGTATCTCTGCCAGCAACCTGTTTTGGTTTGCCGGCAGGGCATTTAGAGCCATTACCTGGGGTTGGGCACTGCCTGCCTCTGCAATCCTTTTATCTACAAAGGATTCGGTTTCAGTGGCAATTTCGCTTGAACAGGAAGCTGCCAGGAAGATTGTGATGATCATACCCATGAGTAAAAAAATACCTTTTGTGTTTTGTGTTTTCATAATTTTTTCTGTTTTGTTAATAATAAGCTTAACAGTCTTGTTTGCTGTTTTGCAAAATTGGAAAGAGGATATTGTATAGTGGATGCAAAAAAGGAGGGAGATAATGTAAAAAATGCTTCCACCCTAAAAAACCTGGTGATTAAAACACAAAGTTTTTTTATGGCTTTAAAGGATTTATTGTAATTTCATGCGAATTGAAGCTGTTTGTTGTATTTAAATAGATGTTATATGCAGATCAAAGATTTCCAGTATCTGAAGGAGTTGCTTGAAAGTCCTGGCCCGTCCGGTTTTGAGCAGGAGGTGCAAAAGGTGTTCAGGTCATTTGCATCAGGCTTCTGTGACGATGTAAGGACAGATGTACATGGAAATGTCGTCGCATTTAAAAAGGGGACCCGTGATAAAAAGATAATGCTCACTGCACATATAGACGAAATTGGTTTTATGGTCAGGCATATTGATGAGCATGGCTGCATCAGGTTTGACAGCATAGGCGGTGTTGATCCAACCTTGCTGCCCGGGCTGGCCGTGAAAATATACCATGAAGGAAATGCAGTAAACGGTGTTGTAGGTAAAAAACCAATACACCTAATGGACCAGGAGGAGCGTAACAAGGCCGTCAAGCTTGACCAGCTCTGGATTGATATAGGTGCTGGCTCTGCGGAAGAGGCAAAAAAAGTGGTTTCTGTGGGAGACTATATTACATTCAGGCCCTCTGTGACAGAGTTACCTGGTGCTTTGGTATCCTCCAAGTCGCTTGATGACAGAATCGGTGTATTCGTGCTGTCATCTGTTCTAAGGGAGCTGTCGGACCAAAAAGATCTGCCGGATATATATGTTGTCTCTTCGGTACAGGAGGAGGTAGGGCTAAGGGGTGCTGTGACCAGCACCTATAATATAAGGCCTGATATAGGTATTGCAGTGGATGTTACACACGCAAGTGACTACCCTTCAATTGACAAGAACAAACATGGGGATATTAAACTAGGAGAAGGCTGTGTATTACATGTCGGGGCAAACATCAACAGCCGGGTCCTTGAGGTATTAAAGAAAACCGCTGGGGAAGCCGGTATTGGTTTCCAACTGGAAGCCTCCCCCCGCAATACCGGAACCGAGGCAAATGTCGTTCAGCTTTCAAGGGGAGGGGTGGCCACCGGCCTGGTAAGCATCCCCCTAAGGTATATGCACGGTCCTGGTGAAATAGTCTCATTAAGGGATACAGAAAGTGCAATAAGGCTTATTTCAGAGTTTTGCAGGAATATATACGAGGATACCGCACTTATACCCTAACCGGCGGAGCGCTACAGGGCCGCCTTTTATTCAACACTTTTACTGTATGGATTACAAGGTAATTATTGATGAAATACACAAAAATCTAAGGGAGACAGATAACCCGGGCAAGGTTGCGGAATATATACCCGAACTGGCAAAGGTAGATCCTGACAAGTTCGGGGTACATATCAGTGAAGTAAACGGTGGGGCATACGGCACAGGCAATTACCGGGATAAATTCTCAATACAGAGCATTGTCAAGGTACTGTCACTTGCCCTCACTTATAAGTTAAGGGGAGAAAGCATATGGAGCAGGCTTGGTTATGAGCCTTCAGGGACTGCTTTTAACTCGCTTGTACAGCTTGAGAGCGACAGGGGTATTCCCAAAAACCCCCTAATTAATGCAGGAGCACTCGTTATTTGTGATATTCTCATCAGTATACTTGATGACCCTGAACAGGACTTCCTGGACTTTGTAAGGGAGGTTTCAGACAATGAAAGTATTGAGTACTCAATGAATATCGCTGCCTCGGAAAGAGTTGCAGGATACCTGAATATTGCATTGTGTAACTTTATAAAATCATTTGGCAACATAGAGAACGATACTGACCAGGTCCTTGACTTTTATTTTAAAAGTTGCTCAATTGAACTAAGCTGTGAAGAGCTTTCCAAAACCTTCCTTTTCTTTGCCAATGGCGGGCAAAAGCCCGGGACTGGCGGTCAGGTTCTTACTGTAAGCCAGGTAAAAAGGATTAATGCTATAATGCAGACCTGCGGCTTTTACGATGAATCAGGAGACTTTGCTTTCCGTGTTGGACTTCCCGGTAAAAGCGGGATAGGGGGAGGTATTGTTGATGTGCACCCCGGCAAATACAGTATTGCCGTTTGGAGCCCCAGGCTCAACAAAAAGGGCAATTCTTACCTGGCTATGGAGTTTTTGGAACAGTTTACCACGAAAACCCAGATGTCAATATTCTGAAATTTGCTTTTTATATATGTATATATTTAACCATTGAAACTGCCCATAAATGGGCAGAAAGTTGAATTGTTTATATGTTGTTTTAAAACCTGAATAAAAAATTACTTGATGGAAAAGAGAGGGACAACGGGGGACAAGCTGTTCAACTCCCTTACAGAGCTTACTTCTACCGGAATAATCATATACCAGGATAATAAACTGGTCTATTTTAATAAGGCTGCCCAAAATATTATGTCATCCCCCGGGGGTGGTCTGAGGATTGGGATGGAAATATGGGAAATTGTTCATCCCGACCACAGGACCAGGGCCAGGGAGTTTGCCCTGAGGAGGCAGCGTGGCGAAAAAGTTCCATCAAGGTATGAAGTGAAAGTATTATGTGAAGACGGAACTGAAAAATGGATTGATTTTGCTGCGGGCCTTATAAGCTGGAAAGGAAAAACCGCCGTTCTCGGTACGGCGGTGGATATAACCAGCCGCAAAAAGTATGAGCAGGAATTGTACAGCAGCCGGGAAAAATATAAGATGCTGGTAGAGAACCTGAATGAAATAATATATACCCTGGATAAAAGGGCTGTTATAACCTATGTCTCACCGAATATAAGAGCCCTGAGCGGGTACACTGCTGATGAGGTAAAGGGACGGAGCTTTATTGATTTTGTTCATCCAGACGATAAAGGGGAGCGTTTGCAACAATTCATAAAGGTCTTATCAGGTAATATAGAACCTTCTGAATACCGCTTCCTTAAAAAGAATGGTGAATATGTCTGGATAAGGACAAGGGGCAGGCCTCTGATTAAGGGTTCTGAAGTTGTGGGGGTGCAGGGAGTGCTGACAGATATCACCGACCTTAAGGAATACCAGCAGGAGTTGCTCCGATCCAAAGAGAAAGCTGAAGCTGCAGAAAAGGCAAAGTCAGCATTCCTGGCAAACATAAGCCATGAGATACGCACTCCGCTTAATGCAATACTGGGATTTAGTGAGATATTGCTCGATCAGGCAGATGACCAAAACCAGGAAAAACTCCTTCGGTTAATCAGTTCCGGTGGAAAACACCTGCTGTCGCTGATTGAGGACATACTTGACCTGTCCAGGATTGAGGCGGGCAGGTTTGATATTCAGCCTCACCCTGCAAGCATAAGGGCAATCATGGATGAGGTGAATATGATATACTTTGAAAAGGCAGAGAGCAAAGGAGTACACTTCTATATGAATATTTCCGATAATGTACCGGAAACAGTTTATATTGACGAATCAAGGCTTAAGCAGGTGATCCTTAACCTTGTTGACAATGCGGTAAAATTCACCAGCCAGGGCAGTGTAAATATTGAGGTCAGCTTTTTTTACCAGAATAACAAGAAGGGGGATCTTGCTATCAGTGTAAAGGATACTGGTATTGGTGTGCCCGAGGGGGATTATGGAACCATTTTCCGGCCATTTCACCAGCAAAGCAATCAGCTTAACAGGGAGTATGAGGGGACAGGCCTCGGGCTTCCAATTTCTTCACGGCTGGCAAATCTTATGGGAGGCAATATCACAATGGAGAGCAAAACCGGTGAGGGATCAGTATTTACAATAAGTATTCCCGATATTCCGGTTATTAATAACCACTATCAATCAAAAAAGCCGGGTATTGAACGATATAAGGAAAAATTCGGGAGTTCAACAGCAATGGTTGCTGATGACAGTCCGGCCAGTCTTGAGCTGCTATGCCACTTGCTTGAGAACGCAGGTATGGACGTTGTCAGGGCTGAAAATGCAAAGATGGCCTTCGAGCTGCTTGACAAGGAAAGACCCTCAATTATATTCATTGACATTATGATGCCTGATATAGACGGTTTTCAGGTAGCAGCCAGGATACGTGAAAATCCCATCCTGGAAAACACTCCCCTGATAGCCTATACGGCACTATCTGATGATCAGATTCCAGGGGACAAGAGAGTGTTGTTTGATGATATACTGCATAAACCGGTCAGTGGCGCAGCCCTTTTCTCTATCCTGGAAAAACACGTAAGAGGGGATGAAGCAACTGAGTATGCAGCCGAAACGGTTTTTGAGCCTCAAGCCAATCCCGGTGAATTTGCAGGCAAAGTTGGAGATATTACCAGTGAGAGAACTGGTGAGCTGGCAGAACTGGTTAGTCTTTTGGAAAATGAATATCTTCCAGTGTGGAAGGTGCTAAAGGACCAGCTGGTATTATTCAGGATAAAGGAGTTTGCTTCCCGGCTCGGAGAGCTTGGCAGGGAGAAAAGGTTCAGTATCCTGGTTTACTATTCTGATCGGCTTAACAAGGATATCGAAGACCTGGATATTGACAGTCTGAAAGACGGGCTTTTACTTTTTCCCGTACTTTTGGATTTCCTTAAAAAGCATTTGGCCAGTTTCGGTTGATAATGCTGAAGTGGGGCACAAGCAGCCCGCCGGATAAAGCTACCAGGGTCATGCTTATACCCAGGGTGCCCAGGCCCATGGCATTGTTAAACAATACAAGTATAACAGGAAAACTTAAAACTACCGGGGCTGACATCAACAGAATGAATATTGTTGCGGGTATACCGGTGGAATCAGAGTCTCTTTTTATAAGTGAAAGGTAAGAAAAACTTATCAGGCCCGTTGCAAGAGGCCAGGTAAAAAGGAAGCTGGCCCCGGGTAACAGGAATGAGGAAACGGTCATGACAATAGCCCACAGTATCAATGTACCTGCAAACAGGTCTTCTCTTTTTATGGGTTTTCGGTGAAAAATCAGCAACCAGGCAGAAAATATGACCGGTAATACTATTTCAGGCAGGGAACTCTCTCCTGAAGGCAGTATTATAAGGTATAACATAGCAAGGCATGCTAATGCCACAAGCTTTTTCACCCCCCTTAAAAGCATTATGAAATAAGCTCCAGTCAGGCCGATGCACACTATTCCCGCGGCAGCGAAAATTCCTTCCTGGTGGTACTGTATCATGCGGTTTTCACTTCCCTGGTAAAAAGAGGTCAGGCTTTCGTATATGGAACTGAATAAAAAGTAAATAACCGCAATAAGAAGGACAAAACCGACAAATCCACGCAAGGGACCTAAAAAGCTTATCTTTTTGCGTACTGCGGCAATTATGAATACCAGCGAAAGCAGCAGGATAATAGCAATTGCCAGCGGTCTGGTCATACTATATGGGTAGAAAACAAACCCCTTGCCAAGGGTGTTAAAATAAACAGCATCTTCATTTGCGTCAAATCCCCCCTTGTGGTTGCCAAGATGAAGTGCCAGTGAACTGGCATGTGAGCCGTGATGCTGAACGGACCTCAGGTCAATGTTCTCAAGGTTGTCACCAGGTGTATGATAATGGTAGCTGCCGCCTATATATGCAAAATTCAGGCCCTGATACCCCCTTTGTTTGAAAATGTCAAAATCGGTGATATTGGGCATGCGTTTGTAAATCTCTGTACTGACTGAAAACCCCAGCGGCCTTGATGCCGCCCTTGCAAACTCTTTTATAATTAAAAGGTTCCCATGCCCGGTCTCAAACATAATACTCGGCCCCCTGCTTCCCATTGCTTCAAGGTTTATTACCGCAATTATATCATCCATCCAGGGATGTTCTTCAGCAAACGCACGTGCACCAAGTAAACCCTGTTCCTCCCCGTCTGTAAAAAGCAAGATAATGTCGTTATGCAGGGGAGGGTAGTGGCCAAGCATTCTTGTCAGTTCTAAAAGTGTGGCAACCCCGGCGCCATTGTCAGAAGCACCAGGGGCATCAGCCACAGTATCAAAATGGGCCATAAACACAATAGCTTCACCATTGCCTTTACCCTCTATTCTTGCAAGTACATTCCCCACCTTTGCCACTGTCTGGTCTTTTCTGACCACTGCATTATGAATAATAGCTTCATGCCCCATCCTTTGCAACTTTGTAAAGATGTACTCCCTGACACTGTCATTCTCTGCTGAACCAAGGGGATTGGGTCTTACTGCAATTATTTCAAGGTGTTCTGCAGCACGCTCAGCCGAGAACTCCCCGGGCGGTGCGCCTGAGGAAACCACAGGAGGCGGGCTGGTAAGCCTGAGGTTCAGGAATGCAAGCAGGAAAACGCCCCCGGTCAGAATAATGATGTTCAAAAAGTTGTGGTATAGTCGTTTTTTGTTCATGATATGTTGTGAAACAAAAGTAGTATTGTCAGAATCCACTTGAAAATAACCTGAAGCTCCAGGGCTTGAGCTTAAGGCTGGTTTGAATGTCAGCATCAAGAAAGTAGTCACTGTTTAACTCCTTATACCTTCCCGGGATCTGTTTGTCACTGAAGATAACATTTTCAGCTGCACAGGAAAAATTAAAGACTGCAAAAACCTTGTTCTTGCCTCTTTCCCGGAGAAAGCTAAGGATCTGCCTGTCCTTGTTATTGGAAACCCTGCGCATCGGTGCGCCCCATTTTCCGTTCCAGATGGCGGGGTTCTTTTTCTTAAAGCTGAACAGGGTTTTGTAAAGGATTCCTGCTTCATGCTCTTTCCATTCTATAGGGTCTTTGTTATAAAAATCAAGACGCTTGCTTTCACCTGCCTCCTGGCCGCTGTATATTAATGGTATACCCTTGCCAGCCACCGACAGGGCAATTGCCGGTTCCAGTGCCGGGCCGAAGTTATCATACATTGTCCCCTCCCAGGAGTTTATATCATGGTTGCTTATAAACAACATTCTCATACTCTCTTCAGGGTAGGCGTTTTCATTCCATGAGAATACCCTGTGAATTGCCTCCAGGTCTGATTGTCCCTTGGCAATATTTCTCATGGCATACCACCAGTCCCATGCATAGCTTGCATCAAATGCCGTTTTGTGCAACTCTGCCGACTCCCATTCTGCCAGCATAAATACAGGCTTTATCCTTTCCAGTCTTTCCCTGGCCATCTCCCAGAATGCAACAGGCACAAATCCAGCAACATCTGCCCTGAAACCATCAATACCGGCCTGCCTGACCCACCACTGCATTGCTACGGTCATATATTCCCACACCTCCCTGTTGTTATAGTCTAATTGAGCTACATCATGCCAGTCAGTCCAGGGAGGTGATATTATCTCACCACTCTGGTCCCTGGCATACCATGAAGGGTGGTTGTTTATTAACTTATTGTCCCAGGATGTATGGTTTGACACCCAGTCAAGGATAACGTGCAGGCCAAGCTGATGCGCCCTGTCAACAAAATACCCCAGGTCCTGCAATTTACCCAGTGAAGGGTCCAGGCTAAAGTAATCACGAACCGAGTATGGACTTCCCAGTTTGCCCTTTCTCCTTTTCCTGCCTGTTTCATGAACCGGCATGAGCCATATAATATCAGCACCCAGCTGCTTTATCCTATCCAGGTGACCTACAGCGGCCCTGAGACTACCGCCAGGGGTGAGTTGCCTTGTGTTCATCTGGTAGATAACTGCGTCTTTGGCCCATGTAGGTGTATTGATCTTAACGCAGGAGCTGTGATTATTTACAAAAGACATATTATATATATTTTTTCCCTGTTTGGCTTTTACAAAGTATAAATATATGAAATAGGAGGGAGATTGGTTAAATTTAGTCTTAGTCTTAATATAAAGATATAGAGGCAGTTAACAATATTTAAGAAAAAAAATACTGAAATATTTGTTTTGTTCTGAAATTAATTATTACATTTGCGTATTGAAATACTGTTTTGCTTATTTAATGACCGTGAGCAGGATTTTTAACATATCGGAGGCAGCTGCAATCGCAATACACAGCATGGCTGTTATAGCCAGAAGCAAGAGGGTCCTTAATACCCAGCAGGTAGCTGAAATAACGGGATTTTCAAAGAACCATACTGCAAAAATTTTACAGCAACTGGTAAAAAACAACTTCCTGCACTCAACCAGGGGGCCCGGAGGAGGGTTCTGGCTTGGAAAAAAAGCAGATGAGATAAGCTTGATGGATATCTACCGGCTTATTGAGGGAGAACTTGAAGAGAGCGAATGCAAGATGGACTGTTCAAACTGTCCTTTCCATTCATGCATATTCGGAGGGTTGGATAAAAAATTTAATGATGAGTTCAGGGTTTATATGAACAACAAGAAGCTTGCTTCGGTCTGACAGAATTAATACCAAAAAATTTGAAATTGTATAATAATGAAAAGAACAATAATTAAAATAGACGAGGGTCTCTGCAACGGTTGCGCTTTATGTGTAGAGGGCTGCCATGAAGGTGCGCTTCAGATGATAGATGGAAAAGCGCGAATGATCAGTGACTTGTATTGTGACGGTCTGGGAGCATGTATACCTGAATGCCCTGTAGGTGCTATCTCACTTGAAGAAAGGGAAGCGGAACCTTATGATGAGGTAAAGGTAATGGAAAGGATATCGCCCAAGGGTGAAGCAACAGTAATAGCCCATCTTAACCATCTTATTGACCACAATCAGAACGAGTTCGTTGAACAGGGCCTGAACTATCTAAAAGAGAATGATATTAAAATAGATCTGAGTAAACTTAAGAACATCAATAAGGAAGAAAACATGAAAG
>PWNY01000044.1 GCA_003557805.1 Bacteroidales bacterium
ACAGTGGAGTGGATCTACTTTGAGGGTGGAGAACCTTTCCTCTTCTATCCGTCCCTGCTCGAGGGAATCACAATGGCTCGCAACAGGGGATTCAGGGTCGGAATCGTCACCAATGCGTATGGCGCCGTCTCGGATGAGGATGCCCTGGTTTGGCTTCGTCCTCTCAAGGACCTGGGAGTCGATTACCTTAGTATCAGTGACGATGCATTCCACTATGGGCAAGCCCAGGAGAGCCCGGCACAAAGAGCGTTGAAAGCCGCACGCGAACTGGGCATACCCGCGGCCCCGATTTGCATTAAGGAACCTTTTGTCGAGGCGGCCCCGGGAGAGGAGCAGGACAAGGGCAGGCCCGTGATCGAAGGAGGGGCGATGTTCAAAGGCAGGGCTGTTGAAAACCTGACGACCGGGCTGCCTCGGCGAAAATGGCGCGACCTGGCGCAATGTCCGCATGAGGAACTGCAATCCCCTTCCAGGGTACACATAGACCCATACGGGTATGTACATGTGTGTCAGGGGGTGAGCATCGGAAACATATGGCAGCGACCTCTCCCGGAGATCATGGCCAAGTACAGGGCCGAGTCGCACGCGATATGTGGTCCTCTGGTCAAAGGTGGTCCGGCATGCCTGGCTAGCAAAGCAGAAGGGACAGACAAATAATCCTAGACAGCCATTACTTCTTCAGCTAAACTTCAGTTCATCCCATCAACCAACGATACACGGAGATAAACCATGCCCAGAAACGCCAGATTTACCTTGCCTGACAGACCTACTATATACCATGTTATATCTCGCACTGCCCTGCCCGGCTTTCCGATTGGAGATATTGAGAAAGACAAGCTGCTGGATATCATCAGATATTTCAGCAATATCTATTTCGTAGATATCCTTGGTTTCGCAATTATGGGGAATCATTGGCACTTAGCTGTGAAAGTATATCCTAATGAATATGCCGGCAGAGATGAGGTTAAAGAGAGGTTTATCAGCAGATACGGGGATGATGTCTACTTTGGGGATAATGAGTATAAAAAGCTCAGCAAGAAATGGACTGACCTTTCTGAATATGTGCGGGAGATCAAGCAGAGTTTTTCCAGATACTACAACAAGAGACATAACCGGAAAGGCTTCTTCTGGGGTGAGCGTTTTAAGTCCATGATAGTGCAGGAAGGCCGGACTCTGATAAACATGCTGGCATACATTGATCTAAACCCCATCCGGGCTGGGATTGTGAAAAAACCAGAGAACTACCGGTGGTGTTCTCTGGGTTATCATGTTCAGACCGGTAACAGGGATGGGCTGCTGTCCATAGATTTTGGCCTCAAGGAATGGAATGAGTTTAATCCCAAAGAGATAGTGCGTAAGTACAGGCAGTTTGTTTATGAAACTGGCGCAGTGGATGCCGGAAAAGGCAAGGTGATGGACAAGAAGATTGTGGAAAAGGCCAGGAAGAAAGGCTACAAGATATCCAGGGTAGAGCGTTTTCGTTACCGTTGCCGGTATTTTACTGATTCCGGGGTGATCGGAGGGAAAGATTTTGTTCAGGAAGTATTTGACCAGGTAAAGCACCTGCTAAAGTCCAAGGATGAGCGCACATTTACTCCTGTGAGCGGGATGGATGGGGTTTATTCCATGAAGAGGCTTGCTGGTTCGTAGCTTGGGCCTTTCATTTTTCCCTTGCCTGCCCCTTAAAACCTTACTATATCAATACCTATGCACGTAATCCATGGACCACACGACAAGATATTCAAACGGGTGATGGCTGATAGGGAAAATGCCATTATTTCGGCTTCAGTGAACCTTGCCAATCAGATTTACATGTATGAATTTTAAAAAAGTATTGTGGTAAAGGAATTGTATGGTATATGCCAACTTATCTGTATACAAAATACTTTGAAGAACAGGTCCTGAAAAAACGACCATATCTAAAAAAGGAATGGTGCATTGAAGTACTTGAAAATCCAATCAAATCAGAGCTACAAGAACATAATCGATATCGCTTCTGGGGAAGGATACCGGAATTGGACAACCTTATTCTGCGCGTGGTAACTTTAGACGACAAGGTTACCATACATAATGCTTTCCCGGACAGGAGGTTTAAGTTATGAAGTTAAATTATTACGATGAAACAGATTCTCTGTATATTGAATTTTCAGATGAATAGAGCGTTGAAAGTGTGGAGATTTCTGAGGGAGTTGTCCTTGACTATGATGCCCAAGGAAAACTTGTTGGGATCGATATAGATAACGCTGGGCACAAGATTCAATTGCAGGATTTTTATCTCAAAGGTCTTCATCCAAACATCATGACAGTAGCTGCTTAGCATAGATATTGTTAAAAGTCTTCTGCGCAAACTTGTGAAAAAGCCAACAGGGACATTATGTTGCCAGTTTATTTATGTTGCCAGTATCCCGCTATACTCAACTTTACCCCGCCTGATTTTTCTATCCGGTTTTTAAGCTTTAAAGTACCCCGCATACCCCGCGCTTTAGAAGAAGGCTTCAGGGGGGGCAGGAGTCAGGTTTCAGTCACCAGAACTGGCTCCGGCTTTCTTTACCCGCCTGGATTTTCTCCATTCATTTTTCTTCCCTTCAAAAATACAACCTGTCTGAGCAATTGCTCATGGAGGTTGTATGTCCAGGAAACGCTGTAAATTCTGCCGCTGTCTTTTCATACTCACTGCCCGTAATCCCGAGCAAAAGTACTGTTCCAAGGTTGATTGCCAGAAGGCGCGTAAACGCCGGCGGCAAAAAATGAAGATGCAGGGTGACGAGGCCTACCGCTTGAATCAGAAGGACGCCCAGAAGTGGTGGTGTGAGAAGAATCCAGACTACTGGCAGAATTACAGGAGAAACAACCTGAGCTATACCAGAAGCAACCGAAAAAAACTGCGACATAGAAACCGGTGCATGCGGGCTTTTGGATCCATTCCCAGAGAGTTTGCAAAGATGGGCGCGTTATCAGTCCAAAATAATGACATATCAGGCGATCAAAGAGGGAAGAATTAAGGGACATTATGTTGCTGGTTTACCGGCCAGTTCTCTTATTGACTTCCAGTATATTTTACTGCCAACCCCGACATATTCATACTGCTCCACTGGGATCATGCCTCCCTCACCTCTATCCTGAACCAGAACTCAACTCAGGATAAAAATGCTTTATCAGGGGTTCAATTTTCGTTTATCACAATCATTATCTTTCCAGGCAAAACAACGAGGTGATTTCTTAT
>PWNY01000233.1 GCA_003557805.1 Bacteroidales bacterium
TATGTTATTTCACAATCTGATATTTACTGGTGGGCGGATGGTGCAGGTATTGTGATACCTTACGACACCTACCAGGAGTACTGGAACGTTAAGGAAGAGAAATGGGAACTGCTTCCCAACGCCCAGGGAAATGGCGTGGAAAGGGACCAGTACAACACAACCACTTTCGACCCGGTGATTACCAACAGGATACGGGTGCATATGGTAAGTACCATATCGACGGGTATACTTGAGTGGAGAGTGTGGGGGCAAAAAGAAGATTTGCCTGTCAAATCGACTGCGTCAATAGACAGACCACTTGAGCCAGGTTTTGTCAGCACGGTAACAGTCACGGCAATAGACCAGGAGAACAACAGGATTCCGGATTATCCCTTCACCCTTAACGTGGATATTATTGACAGGCTAGCTTTCACAGGGGAAGAATATATCGTGAATGGAATACCGGTATCCGGCCACAATCAATCAATTGAACTACCCCTGACAGGAGAAAACGGAGAGGTGTCTTTCACAGTGGAGATGCCTGCTTATATAGATCCCGGGGACGGAATTGGTGTTCAGGTACTACACAAGGGTATACTGGAGATGGAGGGAGGCTTTTATGGCTATATTGAAAAAGGGGTGTCCCCCTCTAATGAGAATATTGTCATAAATGAGATAATGGCATCCAATGGTTCCACCATAGCAGATGAGGATGGCGACTTCGAAGACTGGATAGAGCTTTACAATATGGGTGATATGGCTGTTAACCTTGAAGACTGCGGGTTATCGGATGATTATGACAACCCCTACAGGTGGGTTTTGCCAGATGTTAATATTTATCCCGGCGAGTTCCTTCTGGTATGGGCATCGGGAAAGGACCGCAAAGAGACAGGGGATCGCCTGCATACAAATTTCCGGATAAATAAAGATGGCGAGGAGGTTATTCTGACAAGCCCTGGCGGTGAACTTATAGATGAGATACCACCAACACCGGTGCCCACTGATATCTCATACGGGAGATATCCCGACGGGGGCGCTGAACTCTATTATTTTGAGGAGCCAACACCGGGAAGGTCCAACAATGATGGCATAATACATGGCTTTCTGGAACAAATAGTCCTGTCTGAAAAACCTGGTTTTTATACCGGGGAAGTTACAATTCAGATATCCCACCCAGATCCAGAGGCAGTTATTTACTATACAACCGACGGCTCAAAGCCCGATACCTCATCGACAAGATACACAGAGCCCCTGGTACTTACTGACAGGTCAGATGACCCGAACAGCCACTCCCTGATCACAAATACACCCCAGGGTAATATATCAAAGAACAATGTTATCAGGGCGGTGGCAGTAAAGCCCGGATACCTTGACAGTCCGGTCAGAACGGCAAGTTACTTTATATTCCCTGAGGGCCGGGAGAAGTATTCAATTGCCGTTGCCTCCATTAGCACAAATCATGAATTTCTCTTCTCTGATTCAATAGGAATTTATGTGTCGGGAAACTACAATAATTTCAACCAGAGAGGTATAGAGTGGGAGAGGCGTGCATCCCTGGAGTTCTTCTCCGAGGATCTGAACTTCCAGCAGGATGTCGGTTTAAGGATACACGGGTCAGGTACCCGTGGTATGCGCCAGAAATCACTCAGGATATATGCCAGAAACCAATATGGTGATAACCGCATATATCACAGAATTTTTCCAGAGCAGCCATACAAAGACTATAACCGGCTTATATTCAGGAACTCCGGTAATGACTGGGGAGACACGATGTTCCGTGATGCCGCGATTCAGATGATATCAGACAGCCTCGACTTTGACGTACAGGCATACAGGCCCCTGGTATTATTTTTAAACGGCGAATACTGGGGAATACACAATATCAGGGAGAGGTATGACAAACACTATGTTGCCAGGGTATATGGAGTTGACCCTGAGAATATTGACCTTCTTACCACGATAAGCCAGTCATCAAGCCGCCCAATAGTAAAGGAGGGTGATGCCGGGCATTACCTTGACATGATTGACTACCTTGAGAGCAATGATATGTCGCAGCCCGAACATTATGAGCATGTCAGCACCATGATGGATATGAGCAATTTCACCGATTACCAGATAGCCCATATATATGCCAGCAATGCTGACTGGCCGGGCAACAATATTGACTACTGGAGGCTGCGCACTGATTATGACCCGGATGCAGAAAAAGGGCATGACGGACGCTGGCGCTGGCTTATGTTCGATACCGATTTTGGATTCAATATGGACCTGTCCTATAACCAGGGAGGGCACCCGTCACACAACACACTTGCCTTTGCCACCCAGCTGGGAGGTACTGGCTGGCCCAACCCTGAGTGGACAACCTTCCTTCTAAGGGCGCTTTTAGAGAACCAGGAGTTCAGGACCGGCTTTATAAACAGGTTTGCAGACCTTCTGAACACCCACTTTACCCCCGCAAGGGTAACTTCCATTATAAACAGGATGAAGTCGGTTCTTGAACCTGAAATGCCCGAGCATATAGTACGTTGGAACAGTCCTTATTCAATGAACAGATGGTACGACAATGTCGGGGCCATGATTGATTTTGCCCATGAACGGCCCCCATACCAGCGGGAACATATCCGTTCATACTTCAGCCTCGGAGATGATGCTGAAATTGAGCTCTCAGTAGATGATCCCCAAAGAGGTTTTGTAAGGATAAACACAATTGATATACGCCCATCAACACCGGGTATCGGGGATAATCCCTATCCATGGTCAGGCCTCTATTTTCAGGGTATACCGATAAGAATAGAAGCGGTGCCATTGCCGGGATACCGGTTCAGCCACTGGACCGGTACCGATCAGGTTAATGAAAGGGTTCTTGGTTTCAGCCCGGCGGGAAATAAATCACTAAAGGCACATTTTGTAAAGGAGGACGAGACTTCGGTGATCAGTTACTGGTTTTTCAGTGAAGATATGCCCAACAATACACCCCTGGAAAGAGTGGAGCCAGTTTACAGCCTGAACCAAGACGCTGTTATAAGTTATAACTCATGTTTACCGGGATATCCCTACCATGAGGGCCATGACTACTGGAGGAATGCCTCCATGGAAAGACGCAACTCCCCGACACCGCTGAACTACTATCCTGCTTTTAATAATGAGGCCGGGTTTGACGGCAGCGGGATGCGCGGGCTTCAGGTAAGGCAGCCACTATCTTATAACGGTGAGTCCAGCAATATGATACTTAAGCTGCCAACCGACAATCACCATGACATTGTCCTGATGTTCGCGGCCAGGGATGAAGGTGCCGCCAGAGGCATTATGGTAGACTATTCCGTTGGTCCGGATGAGGGTCAGTGGAATAGCCTTAACACGCTCTATTATGCTGAGGGGAAAAAAGAGGGTATAAAGGCAGGTGAAAATGCCTTTACTGATCTGCATGAGGATTACCGCCTCTATGTGGCAGACTTCAGTGGTATTGAGCAAGCCAGTGACAACCCGTTTTTCAGGGTCAGGATCCGCTTTGTAGAGCATAGTCCGGGTGCAGCGGAAGGAAACAGGCTGACTTTTAACAATATAAGCCTGCACGGGAAGGATATGAGCACGGTTTCCTCACAGAACCCAGGGCATAATTCACTCGCGGATGTGGTGCTTTACCCCAATCCTGCAAGAGACATACTCATGGTAAACCTTGGCCGGGAACCTGAAGCAAATGCAACAATATCTCTTGTCAACATGGGAGGGATGACGGTGGCGCAAACACATATCAGGCAAGGCGAGGGGAGGGAGGCATACCTGGACCTGCAGGGTCTGCCACCCGGTGTATACATTGCACGCATAACAATGGGCGGTCATACTGAGAGCAAAAAGGTAGTAGTCTTCTGATCAGAAGCTCCTTTCCAGTATCTCTTCCAGGCGAAACACCTCAACGGCATTAGTTCGGAATATCCTTTCAGTTATTTCCAGGGCAAGCTTTTCGGTCATAAGTCCTCTCTGAACCCTTCGGGCCAGCACCTCTGCAACGACATCCTTCCCGAATTCGAGTGATCCTGCTGACTCCTCTATCATCCTGCAGTCACCTCCCCAGAATATCTTGTTGTAGGGGAGGCAATCCAGTATTACATCCAGGGACTGAATGGCCTCTTCACGTGATATCTGTGGCAGCCATACCAGGTCGACGTATACATTCGGGAACATCTTTCCAAGGGCGGCAACCTCACCTGTCCATGGAAACCCCCCGTGGAATAGCACAAATTTTGCCTCCGGGTATTTCATGAAAAGGTTGTTTAGTTTTGTGGGCCTTCCATTTTCAAGGGTGTTGCGGTTACTGGCGAGATACCCGGTATGGATCTGCACCGGCAGATTATATTCAATTGACCTCTGTATGATCCAGTGGAACATGAAGTCCTCCAGTTTTTTCCTCTCCCCTGGGGTCAGCGATGCGGAGGGCCTGCTGAAAAGTTCAAGGGCCTCATCATAGGGAACATCTTCATAATAAATGGTCCTGGTATACGCCTGCGCATTCTTCAGGCCGACAGCCCTGTTTTCAATGTTCTTTCTGATCAGGTGTTCGCAGTAGGCCAGGTAATCATCCAGGTCCGCTATCTCAAAGCCATCCCGGACTGCCTCCCTGTAAATTGAGCCAGGCCGCTCTCCCCGGGCTGGTTTACGGCTCGACATACCAATGAGCGAGTTCACGCGGAAGACCAGCGCAAAATACCTTTCATCGATGTCGGTATTGAATGTGTTCCACCACTGGTCAAGGAACATCAGCTCAAATCCAGCCTCGTGAAAGGCCCTGTCAAACCACTCCCCATAATTTTTGTAGTTTTTCTCAACTTTGGCTGAGAGTCCTGATATGTTATCCTTGGTAAAGTAGGGGTCGCTGAACCCATAAAGTTTGCCGAACCCCCTTGCAAAGTGCCCGTAATAGCTTGTGTTACGGCAAAAATTGAGTGCCTCCCCGTATCTGTCCCACAGCTCATCCAGCGACAAGGTGTCCAGCTCATTCATATTGTAGCCACCGGCACCTGCGGAATTCATGTCACCCATCAGGTAGCTCAGGGCTAGCAGGTGAAAAAAACCGAACCGGTGATCACCGAGCTCTTCGGGCCGTTGCTGGTGTTCGTGGGTGTTAATTACTCTTATATTGTCAGCATGAGCCCTTATCCTGGCATATGCTGTGTCATCTGCGGTAGTGCATCTCTTTGCAAAGAAGACCAGTGTGACTGCAATGATACAGAGAAAGAATACAGGTATGGCTTTTTTCATTTTCCTGGATTTTGGATTGTGCATATTTCTAGTGTTGCTTTATAGTTCAAGCATATTAAACCTGCTTCAATATTGTTAAACCTTGCCTTTAATGCTTTTTTGGTAAAAACTACAAGGCCCGGGTAGTTCAAATCAAAAAAATAACAGGCTTGTGTAATAGCCTGGTATACTGTCAAATATAATCATACAAAGAAAAACAGTGCAACACCGTCAAGGTAAAACAGTAAACCAGGTCAAAACAGTAAATATAGTGTTTTAGAATAAATCCTGGTTTTGTTGCTAATTTCTTTACTGCCTGATATGGAGCAAACGGAAGTGTCAAACTGAACAAAATTACTCCTCTTGCTTTTTATTATTGTTACAAGAGAATGATTAACTCCAACCGGTTTTTTTGCGATATGTGGAGATACCTGGCATATATACAAAAGCAATTGGTTTACAGCATCCCTATTTCCATGATCGCGGGGGTTGTACTGGGCATTCTGTTCGATGTTTCATTTATGAGGGTATTGATACTTCCGCTTACTTTCCTGATGATATACCCAATGATGGTGAACCTGCAGATCAACAGGGTGTTTTATGGTGCAGATGCGAAAGTTCAGATCGCAGCGCTCCTTATCAATTTTGCCTTTATTCCCTTTCTGGCTTATGCAACCGGGCGCCTGTTTTTTCCCGGGCAACCATTGATGGCGCTGGGATTACTGCTAATAGGGCTGATACCTACCAGCGGGATGACAATATCCTGGACAGGCTTTGGCCGTGGGAACCTGGACGCGGCGATTAAAATGACTGTCATCGGCCTTGTTGCCGGTGCGCTTTTGACCCCGCTCTATGCTCAATGGCTCATGGGTGCGGCTATTGATATTCCGCTTGTTCAGATCTTTCAGCGTATCATTTTGATAGTGTTTTTGCCCCTGATCGCCGGATATTTTACCCAAAGGTTTTTTATATTCAGGTATGGCCGGGAGAACTACCGGAGCGGTATTGGCAAAAAGTTCCCTGTGCTTTCCACCCTTGGTGTCCTGGGTATAGTTGCCGTAGCAATGGCACTGCGGGCAGGGGTGATCATTTCGCAACCGCTTATGCTCTTGTATATCCTGCTTCCGCTGACCCTGTTTTATGGGATTAGTTTCGTGGTGAGTCCCCTTATAGGGAAGCGCTTTTTCTCACGCGAAGATGGTATCGCACTGGTTTATGGCACTGTTCTCAGGAACCTCTCAATCGCCCTGGCTGTTGCAATGGCTGTTTTCGGACCTGAAGGATCGGATATTGCGCTCATCATATCACTGGCGTACATTGTCCAGGTTCAGTCTGCTGCATGGCACATAAAGTATTTGGAGCGCTAAAATTGTTTTTAGGGATATCAAAGGCCTTTTTGGTATAATGCCCCCCGCTAAAAAATGCCGGTTAGTTTTTCAAAGCCCGGAGCTTAAAAACTTTTTTTACTCTCTTAAACAGTCAAGCAGAACCTCCGCGGGATGCAGCGCCTTGCGTTTTGTGCCGTCAAATATCTGCTGCCTGCAGCTGGTCCCAGCCGCTGCTATTATTGTACCGGTGCCGGCATCCCTTATCGCCGGGAACAATGCAAGCTCACCTATCTGCATGCTGATCTCGTAGTTCTCCTTCTGGTAACCAAAGGCACCTGCCATTCCGCAGCAGCCGCACTCTATCTCCTGTACATTATTGCCTACGGGAAGGGAAAGCATACTTACACATGTACTGGTTGATGACAATGCCTTCTGGTGACAGTGGCCGTGCAACAGGATATCCCTTCTTTTGCTGTCAAAAAGGGAGCGGTCTATTCTTCCCGCCTCATCCTCATATGAGATGAATTCATCAAGGGTATAGCAGAGCCCTGATATCCTTTCGGCCTCTTTTTTAAGCTCCCCCCTGAGCAGCAGGGGGTATTCATCCCTGAACCCAAGTATGGCTGAAGGCTCTATCCCAACAAGGGGACTCTCTTCACTTATCAGAGGCGCGAGCAGCTCAATGTTCCTGGCAGCGACCTTTGCGGCCTTTTTAAGCATTCCCTGGGATATTAGAGCCCTGCCGCTGTCTGCGTGATCCGGCATATCTATGCTGTAACCGAGCCTGTCGAGCAACATGCATGCGCTTAACCCTGCTGCTGTGTCATTATATTTTGTGAATTCATCACTGAACATTATCACTCTTTTACTCCCATTGCTGTTCTGTTGTTTGTATGCCCACTCCTTAAGTACAGGCTTTCCTATGGCAGGAATGCTCCTTTTTTTTGCAAAACCGAGCATATGTTTTATCAGTGCCGAAGTTGGCCCTGTTTTTGCCAGAAAGTTGAACAGCCATGGCATAATGCTGCCAGCCCTGGAAAGCCTTGCATATTCTCCCGTTATAAGCACCTTTAAGGGGGTGCCGTGTATGTCATAATAATGCTGCAAAAACTCAGCCTTGTATTTTGCCATGTCAACATTGGACGGACATTCAGATTTACAGCCCTTGCATGACAGGCAAAGGTCAAGTATAGCTTTTACCTGCTTGTTTCCAAATGGGTTTCCTCCCTTCTGGTTCACGATAAGCTCCCTTAGCAGGTTTGCCCTGCCACGGGTACTATTGTACTCGTCTAGTGTTGCGTGATATGAAGGGCACATTACCCCGCCTGCCTGGGCCGGCTTGCGGCAATCTCCCGAGCCGTTGCACTTTTCCAGTGCCCTTGTCAGCCCCAGTGTATCCTCATAGTCGAAACAGGTCTTTATTTTTTGCTCCCGCCATTCAGGTAAGAAGCGGAGGCTCTCCTTTACCGGCGGACTTGCTGTTATTTTGCCAGGGTTAAGTATATTATCCGGGTCCCACAACTTTTTTGTCTGCTGTAAAAGTTCGTAGCATTTTTCTCCCAGCACCAATGGTATATAGCTGCCCCTTAACCTGCCGTCTCCATGTTCGCCGCTAAGGGAACCCCTGAAGCTCTTTACAAGCCGGGCCACGGACTCAGCGAGCTTTTCCAGCTTTTCAACGTCGGTCCGGCTTTTTAAGTTTAGTACCGGGCGCAGGTGCAGCTCACCTGTGCCAATATGTGCGTAGTATACACATGACAGCCCAAGGCTGTCCAGCAGGGACTTTACCTCATTTATAAAGTCCGGCATATCCTCGGGTTTGACTGCTGCATCCTCTATAACCGCTACCGGTTTGGCATCACCTGGTATATTTGCAAGCAGGCCAAGGCCTGCCTTTCTAAGCGCCCATACCCTTGGCATGTCCGGGCCAGAAAGCGCCGGGTAGTGATAGCCCAGCCTCTTTGATCTCAACTCTGCTTCAAGGTTCCTGGCCATTGCAGCTGCATCTTCAGGGAGGTCGCATGCAAACTCAACCACCAGTATCGCTCCGGGTTCTCCCTTTATAAAAAAACGGTTCTTTGATTGTGTCAGGTTCTTTTTGGTGCAGTCAAGGATATTCCTGTCGATCAGTTCCACGGCAGAGGGCTTATGCCTGAGTGCCACCAAATTGGCGCTTAATGCCTCCTCTGTGCTTTCAAGGTGTACGCATAAAAGCACCTTCCCGGCAGGAGGCAGGTCAACAAGACCAAGCCTGATCCCGGTATAGAGGGCAAGGGTGCCTTCGGCCCCGCATAACAGCTTGCAAAAATTAAACGTTTCATTACCCCCAAACACATTACTGTTGAGAAGTATATCGAGAGCATACCCGGTATTCCTTCTTTTTATCTCCGGGTTGGGATAGTTCTTTCGTATCTCTTCCTGGTTTTGCTTGTTCGACAGCATGTCGAACATTTTGCCGTATATCCTGTTTTCAAGTGAGCTGCCGATGCATTTCTGCCTGAACCCATCGGGGCCCAGCGGCCCAAAACTGGCCTCGCTGCCATCCGACAATATCGCACTGATCTCAATTGTGTGTTCCCTGGTGCTGCCATATACCAGACTGTTTGACCCGCAGGCGTTGTTTGCCACCATTCCGCCTATCATGCAACGGTTTCCGGTGGAGGTCTCTGGTGCAAAATAGAGGCCATGGGGTTTGAGGAAGCGGTTAAGATCGTCAAGTATGACACCGGGCTGGACCCTTACCCATCTTTCAGCAATATTAAGCTCCAGGATGGAGTTCATGTAACGTGAGAAGTCGAGTACAATGCCGTGCCCCACTACCTGCCCCGCAAGCGAGGTTCCCGCGGTTCTCGGAATAAGGGGTATGTCATTGTTGCGGCAGAATGAAATAACTTCTCGAAGGTCATCCTTTCCATCCGGCATACATACGGCAGCCGGAACCTCCCTGAAAATGGATGCGTCTGTTGCATACAGTAACCTGTAATCCAGACCCTCATAAAGGTCTCCGCTGATTTTTTTCCTTAAGGGGGCAAAGTCCAGTGCCATCTTTTGCGGGTTAATTGAAAGTGGGCCGGTATATGGGCCAAATATACTATTTTATAAGGTAAAGAGGGCTGTTTTACTCCTGCTGGTTATTGTTGCAGCCGTCATTGCGGAAATTTACCGGCAAATTGATTATCTTCGTGGGCGTTTGTAATACTATGATCAGGGCAGAGAATATACACAAGTCATACGGGAGCCTTAAAGTCCTGAAGGGAGTAAATCTCTCGGTCGATAAGGGGGAGATAGTTTCTGTTGTCGGGGCCTCAGGTGCCGGCAAGACCACCCTTTTACATATCATTGGGACCCTGGACACCTACGATAAGGGAAGGGTTTTGATTGATGGCAGGGATGTATCCGGAATGAACGACAGGCAGCTCTCAGGGTTCAGGAACCGTCATATAGGCTTTGTTTTCCAGTTCCATCACCTGCTGCCCGAGTTTTCAGCACTGGAGAATGTCTGTATTCCCGCATTTATAGCGGGTAAAGGAAAGAGAGAGGCCGGGGCAAAGGCACGGCAACTTCTTGACGTACTTGGACTGACCGACCGCATGGAGCATAAACCAGCTGAACTCAGCGGTGGTGAGCAACAGAGGGTGGCAGTGGCCAGGGCCCTTGTAAATGATCCTGTAGTTGTGTTAGCTGATGAGCCAAGCGGCAACCTCGACTCAAAGTCCTCTTCGGAGCTGCACAGGTTGTTTTTTGAACTGAGGGAAAGGCTGAACCAGAGTTTTGTGATAGTAACACACAACGAGTCTCTTGCAGACATGGCTGACCGGAAGCTTACGATACACGACGGTATTATCCTTTAGATATAAGCTCTTCAAGCTGTTTTTCGCTGATAACCGGGACTTGTAGTTCTTCGGCCTTCCTGCGCTTTTCCGGTCCCATTTTTTCGCCTGCTACAAGGTAATCGGTTTTTGAGGATATACTGCCTTTCACCTCTCCTCCGTGCTTTTCGATCAGCTCTTTTATTTCGTTTCTTGAGTATTTTTCAAACACTCCCGAAACCACGAAACTTTTTCCATCAAGTGCTGAGCCGGCTGGTTCAGCACTTGAGTGCATACTGAAAATGAGCCCGGCATTTCGCAGCCTTTCTATTATTTCCGTATTGCCACGGTTTTCAAAATAGGCAGTGATGCTTCGTGCCATCTTTTCCCCAACATCCTTTACTGCTACCAGCTCATCGAAGCTTGCATTCATCAGTTTGTCTATATCCCCAAAGTGCCTGGCCAGCTTCTTGGCCATGGTTTCTCCGAGGTGTCTGATCCCCAGGGAGTAGAGTACCCTGTCAAAAGGTGTGTTCCTGGAGGCCTCAATTGCAGAGAGAATATTCTTAACCGTCTTTTCACGGAAGCTTATCCTTTTCTGTTTCCCGTTTTCAGGGTCTTTATATAACTTTTCCAGGCCTATTAGGTCATGGTAATCAAGGCTGTACAGGTCGGCTATATTGTTTATTTTACCCTTGCTTATAAGCAGCTCAGTTTTTCCCTGGCCCAGGCTCTCTATATTCATTGCCCTCCTGCTGATGAAGTGCTCAATACGCCCCCGGATCTGTGGCGGGCAACTCATGCTGTTCGGGCAGTAGTGAACCGAACCGTCAGGTTCCCTGGCCAGTTCAGAACCGCATTCGGGACACTTTTTGGCAAAAACCACCTTCCTGGCCCGGCTCTCCCTTTTACCTGTGTCCACGCCCACGATCTTGGGAATTATGTCACCGCCTTTTTCTACATATACGTAGTCATTATAGTGCAGGTCCAGTTCTTCCAGTTTATCGGCATTGTATAGTGATGCCCTTTTTACTGTTGAACCTGCAAGCCTTACAGGTTCAAGGACTGCAACAGGAGTGACCGCCCCGGTCCGGCCAACCTGGAAAAGTACATCCTCTAAAATTGTTCCTGCACGTTCAGCCTTGTACTTGTAAGCTATCGCCCAGCGGGGGAACTTGCTGGTGTATCCAAGCCTGTCCTGCTGGTCAAAACTGTTAATCTTGATAACCACCCCGTCAATATCAAAAGGCAGGCTGCCCCTTTTCTCCTCATACTCATCGACGAAGGGAAATATCTCATTAATTCCATTGCATTTTCTGACATCTTCAGATACCCTGAACCCCCAGCTTTTGAGTTCCTTATGGCAGTCCCAGTGTGTGGGGTATGGAAGGTTGTCACCTGCAAGCCCGTATATAAAACACTCCAGCCTCCGTTTTGCAACAACCGATGAATCCTGCAGTTTCAGACTGCCTGCAGCTGCATTGCGGGGGTTTGCAAACAGACTCTCCCCGTTTTCCTCCTTTTGCCTGTTTAGCTTCAGAAAACTACCGTGGGGCATATATATCTCCCCCCTTACCTCGATTAAGGCCGGAGGTTCATTCCTGAGCCTGAGCGGGATACTGGGTATGGTTTTTACATTATTTGTTATCTCATCACCTGTGACACCGTCACCCCTTGTGACTGCCCTTACCAGCCGGCCATTCTCGTAGGTCAGGGAGATTGCGACCCCGTCATACTTGAGTTCGCATACATATTCAAAGCTTTCGCCAATCGCTTTTTTGATCCGTTTGTCAAAATCGATCACCTCTTCCTTGCTGTAAGTATTTGCAAGGGAATACATGGGATATTTATGCCTTACTGCCGGGAACTTCTTTGTTACCTGGCCGCCAACCCTTTGTGTGGGTGAATTTTCATCCTTAAACTCCGGGTACTCCTTTTCCAGGGAAACAAGTTCATCAAGGAGCCTGTCAAACTCATAGTCACTTATTTTGGGGTCAGCCTCCACATAATAGTGGAAGTTATGCTCTTCGATCTTTTTTGTAAGTTCCTCAATGCGCTGTTTTGCCCTGTTTTTGTCTTTCATTTTTAGCCTGAATTATTCATAAACCCCAAATTTGATAAAAATTTGCCAGTCAGTGATCATTGGTTACAAAAAATATGACCACAGGGGTTGTTGTCAACATGATCAAGACACACTGATGGACTCATCA